>SCVQ01000327.1 GCA_004296865.1 Nitrospirota bacterium | reverse complement strand
TCCGCTTTGTGCCGCCGGCCAGGACCCAGGTGGAAGCCGCGCTGATTACACGTCGGGAGATGCCTCCCGACGACGCCCGGTTTCTCGCCATGGCCACACAATCCAGGATCGGCCAGGCCCTGAAAGCCGACGTGCCGACGCTCCGCGCACAACAAGATGAATTCTGCCGCCTCACTGCTCCGGCGTCGCTGCAATCCGTTGCCACGCTCCTGACGACAGCCGAAACCCTCCACAAATCGGATCGCGCGCCGGAGGCCCTGGAATGGATCGCGCAATGGGTCAGGGATTTGGTCCTGGTCGGCGTCGGCGCCGATCCCGACGCCCTGCTCAACCTGGAGCGGCTGGCCGATTTACAGCACGCGGCCCGCAGTCCTCAGCTTGGCACTCTTCTGGACTTGCTCGCAGAAATCGAGACGATCCAACGGTCGTCGACGAGAAACCTGAACCTCCAAATGGCGCTCGAAAATATTCTGCTCCGGCTGCGGGATGCCGTCTGCGCGCCGACCGAATCGCGTCTCCCGTGAGAATCTAGCTTTCTAGCCCGTCGGCCTGTTATCTTGAGCAGGACATGCCGAAAACGTTTTACATCACAACCCCCATCTACTACGTCAACGACGTGCCTCACATCGGACACGCCTACACGACCATCGCAGCCGATGTATTGGCACGCTACCATCGGCTTCGCGGAGACGACGTGTTCTTCCTGACCGGCCTCGACGAACATGGACAGAAAGTTCAGCAGGCCGCGGCCAAGGCCGGCATCGAGCCCCAAGCCCATTGCGACCGCCTCGCCCCCCAGTTCAAAAACCTCTGGCTGAAGCTCAATATCTGGAACGACGGCTTCATCAGAACCACGGATGCCAGACACAAGCGAATAGTCCAACGACATCTTCAGGAACTGTTTGACAAGCAATGTATCTACAAGGCTGACTACACCGGCTGGTACTGCACCTTCGACGAACGATTCTGGACGGAAAAAGACGTCACCGACGGCCTCTGCCCTGACTGCAAGCGCCCGGTCGAACAACTCAGCGAGCACAATTATTTCTTCAAGATGGGACAGTATCAGGACCGCCTGATCGCTCACATCAAGCAGCACGAATCCTTTATCAGGCCCGAATCACGCCGCAACGAAGTGCTGGGATTCCTCCAGACTCAAAAGCTCGGCGATCTCTCCATCTCGCGGCCAAAATCCCGACTCTCCTGGGGTATCGAACTACCTTTTGACAAAGACTACGTCACCTACGTCTGGTTCGATGCGTTGGTAAATTACATTTCTGCTTTAGAGTATCTGGTCAAAGACGGAAACGGCTCGCGCTTCTGGCCCGCCACGATCCATTTGATCGGCAAGGACATCCTCACTACCCACGCTGTCTACTGGTCCACGATGCTCATGGCCCTGAATATCCCGCTGCCGCAGACGATCTTCGCCCATGGCTGGTGGACGGTGAATGGCGAGAAGATGTCCAAGAGCCGCGGGAACGTCGTCGATCCCTACAAAATGGTTGACGAGTTC
>SCVQ01000326.1 GCA_004296865.1 Nitrospirota bacterium | reverse complement strand
GAACACTGTCGTGGAGACGTGTGCCTGGCGCGTGCGGACGTTGAAGATCGACGTCGCTGTTCAGCCGGCCCGACGCATGTGAGCGAACGGCTAGGCCGTCGGAACCTCCAGCAGGAAGAATTCTCCCTTCATCTGCGGGTGCAGATCGCAGCGGAACGTGTAGCTCCCCGGCCGTTCGGCGGTGAGCCTGATCACCAGCGTTTTCCCCGGGTCCACGTAGAACCCTTCCACCCCTTTGCCGTAGACGGCGATCCCTTCCCCTCCCCCGTGGATCAGGATCCCGCTCAGCATCGCGGAGGTGAAGCCGTGCCGGATGATATCCTGGTTGCGCAGGATGATGACGGTGGGGACTCCCAGCCGCATCGGAGCCGGCTGGGTCAACAAGAAGGCCGAGTCACGGATGACGATCTCCAGCCGCTGCTCCTGCGCCGCTTGGATGTCAGACGTCGCATCGGCCGCGCGCCAGGCCAGCAACACGGCACAGAGCCCCAGCACAATTCCAATAGTTTTGAATGAGTCGGAACGCCTCATACGCCTCTCCTCCCCCTGGTGTGTCGGCAGACCGGGATACCGACAGACCTCGATTCAATACCCTGTTTCAGGCCGCTCTCGACGATGGGCCAAGATGATCGGATCCACGAAGTCCCCGCAGACCACGCACCGCCACCCGTCGATGTCCAGATCGCTCAGACACTCCCATACCATCAGACCGCCGCAACGATCACAATGCACGGCTCGGTCCTGCTCGGTCTTGACCATCATGGTTTTCATGGCCTCGCTCCCTCTCGTTTGGCCTCCATCCTCACACCGTGGGAAACTGCATGCCGAATGCCAAGGCCACAGAAGGCGGCACGACGCAAGAACCACCGAACAACAAGGCGTTACAGCGTGGGAACCGCGAGGCCGAAAAAAACGAAAGGCCAAGAACGTAGCATTTCTGGACCGTGACGTAGTCACGTTGTAGCCAAACACCCCAGTATCCTTGCAGGCGACAGGATCGCATTATGGGTCCCGGCGACCCTCGCGGCAACTCAACGCAACCCGAGGCCAGACCCTGTGCCGACGGCAAGATTTGAATTCGTTCCCCCTCGTGGGCTATACCATGCATGGTTTGCATAAGCGTTGACGGCGTCCGGCGCCAGCGCCGACACCCTGTCAGCATCGAGGACGAGGACATGCCGCAAGGACCACCGTGTTCGTGCTTCACCGTAGCCTGTGCCGTTCTGGCTCTCACGATGCCGGCCGCATCGTCCTCCGTGCGGGCCGACTGGGGCAAGCAGCTGGGAGCCGGCTCCAGCGGTCCGGCGGTCCAGCCTCGGCCGGTTTCCCCGCCCCCATCCAAGCTCGGCGCCGATGAAGCCGCCACCATCGAGGTCTTTGAGAAAGCCGCGCGGTCCGTGGTCTTCATCACGAACACCGCCATCCGCCGTGACTTTCTGTCGCTGAACTTGTTCGAGGTGCCGCAGGGGGCCGGGTCCGGCTTTATCTGGAACCAGGACGGCCACATCGTGACGAACTTTCATGTGATCTACGGAGCCGACACCGTCGAGGTGGTCTTTGCCGACCAGTCCAATTTCCAGGCCCGCCTGGTGGGCGTGGATCCGGACCATGACCTGGCGGTGCTCCAGATTCAAGCCCCGAAAGACAAACTTGTCCCCCTGGACGTGGGGAGTTCCCATGACTTACGCGTGGGGCAGAAAGTGCTGGCCATCGGCAATCCCTTCGGCCTCGACCATACGCTCACCACGGGGGTGGTCAGCGCGCTCGGCCGGACGATCAAGTCGATGACCGAGCGGACCATCGAAGGCGTCATCCAGACGGACGCCGCCATCAATCCCGGTAATTCGGGGGGACCGCTCCTCGACAGCGCCGGGCGGCTCATCGGCATCAACACCCAAATCTTCAGTCCCAGCGGCGCCTTCGCGGGAATCGGCTTCGCCGTGCCGGTCGATACCGTGAATCGGATCGTCCCGCAATTGATCCAGTATGGCAAGCCCATCCGGCCCGGCCTCGGCGTCTCGTTGATTCCCGATGCGATTGCCACCCGCTGGGGGATCACAGGCGTGGTGATCGGCCGCGTGGTACCGGGAAGCGCGGCCGAGCGCGTGGGGCTTCGCGGCACACGCGAGACCAGGAACGGCCGCATCGACCTGGGCGACGTGATCAGGAAGATCGGGGGGGAGCCGGTTGACACGGTGGACGACATGCACAGAATTCTGGATCGGTACAAGGTCGGGGACCAGGTCAAGGTGGACTACGTCCGTGAAGGCCGCCAGCGACAGGCCACCGTGACCCTGCAAGCCGTCGAATAACGGTCCTATTGAATGGACATAAAGGAGATGCCTGTGACCTTATCAATCAAGAGTGCGAGGCACGCCCTGCGAGGCGTCCTATGGGGAGCCGCAGCCGCGCTCTTTCTTGCCGGGGGAGCGCCGGCGACAGCCGCCGAGACTCCCACCGAGGCGGTCCGCAGCACGGTCAACGAAGTAATCCGTCTCCTCAGCGACGAAGAGCTGAAACAACCGGCCCAATCGGAGAAGCGGCGCAAGTTGGTCGAGGAAGCCGTCGGGCAGCGTTTCGACTACGAGGAACTGGCCAAGCGGTCCCTGGCCGCACAGTGGACCAAGCTAAGCCAGGCGGAACGGCAGGAATTCGTCGACTTGTTCAAATCGCTCCTTTCGAATACCTATGGCGACAAAATCGAGGGGTATGCGGGCGAACAAGTCCATTACCTCAAGGAACGGCTCGAAGGCGCCTATGCCGAGGTCCAGACCAAAGTCAGTTCGAACAAAACGGACATGCCCTTGGACTACCGCCTGCTGAACAAGTCGGGCGACTGGCGTGTCTACGACGTCGTGGTCGATGGGGTAAGTCTGGTCAAGAATTACCGAGGCCAGTTCGAGCGGATCATCAAGACCGAGTCCTACGCGGCCCTGGTGGAGAAGCTCCGCAAGAAGTCGTCGGATATCAAAGCCCCACGGTCGAAAGCCAAAGGCAGCTGATCCCCTGCGGAAGAGGCCCGACCTCTCGATTCGACGGACAGAAGGGACGCAGACCCTATGAAGATGACCGCATGGATTGATGCGTGGCGAGATGCCACCGTGGCGATCGGCCAGATTTATCGGGCCGAGGTGAAACAGCCGAACGGGAGGATCGTCAAGAAAAAGCTGTTTGTCGTCGTGGGGACCGGAGTGATCTTCGGCTTGCAGGGAGAGCCGAACGAGACGCGTTGGCTGGTCACAGCAAAACACGTCTTTCGGGACCCCGCCGAGCACTGGGAACCGGACCGCCTGTACCTTCGCTTCTCCTGGTGCGATGAACAGCCGGTCGATACGTATTTCGGTGTCCCCGTCGATCTCCGCAAGGGAGGCCGACGGCGATGGATCGCCCATCCCGACAGGAACGTCGATCTGGCCTGCCTGCCGCTGGTCCTGACTCGGGAACAGACTGGGATGGCCGTGGCCCCCGGCGTGAGGCTCGGGGACTTCGCCTCAGCGGAGGATGTCTACGAAAGCGCGCCGGTCGTCGTCCTCGGCTATCCCGGCGCGGTGGGGCCCCATTTCTGGTCCCGCGCCATCGTGCGACAGGGAATCGTGTCGTGGGTCTCGCCCGCCAAACCGCAGGCCGAGGTGTTTTTGATCGACAGCAACGTCTTCCCCGGCAACAGCGGCGGACCGGTGTTCAAGCTGCCATCGGGAACCAATCGACAGGGCCGCTTCGCGGCCGGCAGGAAAGTGGGCTTGTTGGGGATCGTGACACAAGCCAGGATTCAAAAGCTTCCGCTCATTGCCGGAGGGAAAGAATTGGAGGTCCAACTGAAAGGCAAGAAACGACCCGAGACCCTCTTTGTGCCGAGTTTTGTCGGCCTAGGCGTCGTCGAGCCGGCCTTCCGGGTCAAACAACTGCTCTCTGCGGCGGCCAAGTCTCGCAAGCGTTGAGGGGGTACATGGCTGAACGAACGCAAGCGGCCTCCTATTGCCGGCTGCTGGAAGAGGGACGGCTCGCCGAGCGAGTGGCCCGATCGCGGGAACGGCTGCGCCGCTGCCATGTCTGTCCCCGCCACTGCGAGGTCAACCGACTGGAGGGGGAGTTGGGATTTTGTCTGGTGGGCGCGCGCCCGTTTGTGGCCAGCCATGGGCCGCACTTCGGAGAAGAGGCGCCCCTTCGCGGCCGTCGGGGATCGGGCACCATTTTCTTCAGTAGCTGCAACCTACGCTGCATCTACTGCCAAAACTATGAGATCAGCCACCTGCGGGAGGGGACCGAGATCACGCCGCAGGAGTTGGCCGACATGATGCTCGGCTTGCAGGAGATGGGATGCCACAACATCAATCTGGTCACACCCTCGCATCAGGTCCCCCACATTCTGGATGGCCTCCTCCTAGCCGCCGAAGGGGGTCTCCGGGTTCCCTTGGTCTACAACACAAGTTCCTACGACGACCTGGAGACGTTGCGGTCATTGGAGGGGATCGTCGACATCTACCTACCGGATTTCAAGTACGCCGACGCCGCTATCGCGCTGCAATACTCCAAGGCCCCCTCCTATCCGGACATCGCCAAGGCGGCAATCAAGGAAATGCACCGGCAAGTCGGTGACTTGACCCTGGATGAGCAAGGCCTGGCCGTCCGCGGGATTCTCGTCCGGCACTTGGTCCTGCCGGGCGGGCTGGCCGGCACCGCGGAGGTAATGCGGTTCCTCGCCGAAGAGGTCTCGAAGGAGACCTACATCAACGTGATGGACCAGTATCGGCCCTGCTACGAAGCGTTCGCCTATCCGCCGTTGAACCGGCGGATCACGGAGGAGGAATTCGACGAGGCGATCCGATTGACCAAGGCCAGCGGACTTCATCGCTTGCACCAGGAAAGACCCGGGACAGCCATCGCCTGGCCGGCCGAGCTGTAAGGGGAGGGAGGAGATCGAACCAGACCGTCACTAAGGAGGAACGTTATGGCGGTACCCAAACACCTTGACGAAGCCGTGGCCCGGCTCAAAGAGGCCTCGTTGCAGATCGAGCAAGCGCGCGACAAGCCGGCGACGCTCGACAGCCAGAAGGAATGGCTCGCCGCGTTGACGGATTTCTCCATGGCCTTGTCCGATATCCAGGAATACAACAACGAATCGATTCACGAAAAACTGCACGAGATCGCCGCGCGCGCAGGTCTCAGAAAATTTCCGTCGGCC
>SCVQ01000325.1 GCA_004296865.1 Nitrospirota bacterium | reverse complement strand
GCTCTTCCGATCTATGCTGGGTCTGTTTATCGCGCTCTACCCCAGCTTCATGCGGTACATGGGCGGGACCTTCAAGACGATGATGCCGATTTATGCCTTCGTTTTCCTGGGCGAGACGATCCTCCTGGTGCTCTACTATTATAGTTGGGATCGCATGGCGACTCCGGCGCTGAAGTGGGGCCATGCCGCGATCGGTGTCGTGGCGAACGGCCTGGGGGCGGCGCTCTTGCTGTTGGCCAACGCCTGGTCCGCCTTCATGATGGCGCCGTCCGGGGTGGACGGGCAAGGGCGGTATCTGGGCAATATGTGGCATCTCCTTCATTCGGCGCTCTGGAATCCGCTCAATGTCCACCGCTTTCTGGCTGATTTGATGTCCGGCGGCGCGGTGGTGATCGCCTACGCCTCCTATCGATTCCTGACGAGCAAATCGGACGAGGAGCGGGCGTACTACGACTGGGTCGGCTACATCTTCCTGTTTGTGACGGTCTGCGCGTTGTTGCCGATGCCCTTTGCCGGCTACTGGCTCATGCGGTCGGTCTATGCGTTCCGGCAGAGCATGGGGGTGACCATGATGGGGGGGCTGCTCACCTGGCTCTTCGTCGTGCAGGCGCTGCTGGTCGGCGTGCTGTTCCTCGGCATCAATTACTACCTCTGGCAGAGCATGGGCCGGATTCGCGGCGGCGAGCGGTATCAAGGGCATCTCAAATATCTGGTCGTGGCCTTGACGATTTGTCTGTTCGTGTGGCTGACGCCGCATACGATCATGATGGCCCCTGGCGAGGGCAAAGCCATGGGAGGCGCGCAGCATCCGGTGATCGGCAATTACGGGGTCATGTCGGCCAAGAACGGCGCGATCAACGTGATGATCTGTTTGACGGCCCTCAGCTACATCTTCTACCGGCGGGCGAACCGGACCCTCACGGTGTCCTGGACCAGGGGGGGCAATATCGTGCTGGCGGTGCTGTTTACAGCCGGCATTCTGAACGTCGTCTGGTTGGCGGTGTATGGGTTCTACCTGCCGGCCAGCATCCGTGTGGGGCTGGCCTCACCGCAAGCCCTCACCACGTTCACGGTCCTGTTCGTCGGGTTGCTGATCAACCGGGCCATGATGCAGGGGGCCAAGGTGCATGGGCCGATCGAATGGGGCAAGATATCGGTCCGCGGCATGATGGCCCTCTTTGGGCTGGCGGCCACGTTTACCTGGGTGATGGGACTGATGGGGTTTATCAGATCGTCAGGGCGTCTCTCCTGGCACGTCACCGAACTGATGCCCGATCTTTCGCCTTGGGCCTTTACCCCTTCGTTGGGGTTTGCCGCCAAGATGGTCACTCTGAACATGATGGTCTTCTGGTTGACGGTCTTGCTGCTTTTCTGGATCAGCAGCCGAGATCGAGAGGCGATTTCTTTGCCGGTCCATACGTCCGACGAGGGGGCGGGCGTGCTCCCGCCGGCCTCACGCGAGGTGCAGCCGTCATGAGTTTCCCACGCGCAATCCGGGTCCCCGGCATGACAGCCATCCTGGTCGGCCTTGTGTTCCTCGCACTGCCGGGCACGTCGCGCACGGCCCCGGCCGGTCCGGCCGGCCCGATGGTGCTGGAAGATTTCAAAGCCAAGAACGCGGATGGGTTTCCACGAGACTGGAAAGCGCAGCGCAACGAGTCCACGGCCAAGCAAGCCTACCAGGTCGAATCGGAAGGCGAGATCCCGTTTCTGGCTGTTCGCAAGGCGGATCAGCGGATCTACAAGAAGATGGCCTGGGATCCGAAGGCGCTTCCGATCCTGACGTGGAGGTGGCGTTTGAAGACCGCACCGGCCGGGGCGGAGCCGATTGCGGTGGTCTTCGTCTCGCTGGATACGGATCTCATGGTCATTCCGGTGGCGAACAAATACGTGTGGAGTGCGACCAAGGCCAAGGGGACGATCAAGGAAGGTGGATTGTTTGATGCCTCTGAAATCGTCCAGCGGACCGGCCCTCAACCGGTCGGCGAGTGGATCGAGGAACGGGTCAACGCCTACGACGACTTCAAGCGAATTCACAAACATGAGCCGGCCGACAAGGCCTGGGGGATTTCGCTGCTGGGTGGGCCCGGCGTCGAGATCGACTTCGGGCCGATCGGTGTCTCGGCGCCCTAACGACCGGACGCGGGCGCAAGCCCGTGGTTTCCGCGGCAACAGAGAAGCGGCGATGCCTGCACGAAAAATCGTCGACATGGGCTTGGGCGCGGCGGTCATGGGGACCGTCGGGACTTTGATCGGCTTGCTGTTGGGCGGCGGTGCGTTCCCTGTGGCGGCCGGTGTCGGCGTGGCGCTCGGCACCGTCGTCGGGCTCTTCGGAGGGCGCCGCTTCCTGATCAGCATCCTGATCGGTACGATTGTGGGGGGCGCGCTGGCGTGGGGACTGGCCGGTCCTGAGAGGATTTCGGTGGGGGCCGGAGCTGGGGCCGCGATGGGTGGGTTCCTGGGAGTGCAATTCTCGATGC
>SCVQ01000324.1 GCA_004296865.1 Nitrospirota bacterium | reverse complement strand
CTGGATCTCGCGCAGGGTCTCCCAGCGTTCCTTCGGGTTGATCTGCACGGCCTGTTTCTCGACCAGCGCGGTCATCGCCGGGTCATTGACGCGGCTCTGGTTCGCGATGCCCTTCGGGTGCAGCCAGTACGCCACGTACGGGTCCGGGTCTGCGTAGTAGCGCCCGGGGCCCCACAGGATCCCGTCAAAGTTGAACGGAGGCCGGTAGACGCTGGCGATCCAGACGCCGTATTCGGTCGACTTAGTCGTGCCCTCAATGCCGCCCTGCTTGAGGTCGCCTATGAAGCGCTCCACCGAGTCCTGGTAGCCGGAGTTGGTGAAGTACTGCGGCGTGATGTGGACCTCGGTCTTGAAGCCGTTGGCGAAGCCCGCCGCCGTCAGGAGTTTCTTCGCCTCCGCGACGTCGTACTTCATGAAGTTGGCCATGTCCGGGATGTCTTTCGGCTTCAGGGCGTCCGGGTACGGCAACAACGCCGTCCCCATCGGGTCAGCATCCCCCAGGTGTACCGACGCGACCTCCGCGGCGCGGTTGTAGAGCAGCGCCACGGCCTGCCGCACGCGGATGTCGTTGAACGGCGGCTTCGTCGTGTTCATCGCGATCCACGGGCTGTTGCCCTGGGCGACCTGCCTGGTCACTTCCTTGCCGACCTGCTTCTGCAGGTCCTGCGTCAGCGCCGAGCCCAGGGAGACCCCCAGGATGTCGATCTGCTTCGTACGAAACGCCGCGGCGTTCGCAGACTGGTCGGGGATGATGAGGTATTGGATCTCGTCGACAAACGCGGTGTCCTTGTTCCAATAGTCAGGGTTCCGCTTGAAGACGATCTTCGAACCTTGCGCCCACTCCGAGCGGATGTACGGTCCGGTACCGATCGCATTCTTCTCGTGGTCCTTGTTGTCGATGATCTCCTTCGGGTGGATGCGCCACCCGTAGTGACCGGCGGAGAAGTTCAGCAGAGGCGCGTACGGCGAGGACGTTTTCACAACTAGCGTGTTCGCGTCCGGCGTCGTGACCTCTGAGACAGCCTTGTAGTCTGGCGCCCACTGCTTGTCCGCGCGCAGCCTGTCGATGGACTGCTTCACGTCCTCGGCGGTCATCGCACGACCATTGACCGGGGCGACGTTGTGAAACTTTACGCCCTGGCGGATCTTGAAAACGTACGTAGTCTGGTCAGGCGTCTCCGGCATCGCTTGCGCGATCTGCGGGACGAGTTCGACGTTATAGCCGTCCTTGCCGGGGCCCGTTGCCACGTCCAGCAGCTTGTCGTAGCCGTGACTCTGTACCGCCACCGTGCTGGAGGCAGCCTGGAACAGGCTCCAGCCGGGCGGGTCCGCGACCATCGATGTCTTCAGCACACCGCCGCGCTTCCTTGCCTGCGGCGCCGTCGTGGCGGACGGGGCGCCTGAAGCGCCCTGGGCGGGTGCCGCCGACTTTTCCTCCTTGCTGCTCCCGCAGCCGATGAGCGCTGCCGCGCCCAGCCCGGAAATGCCAATGGCCGAGGACCGCAACAACGACCTGCGGCTCAGTGGTTGACGCGCCCATACCGATGAGAGTTTTCCGTTCAACTGTGTCTCCCTCTGGGAATTACACCCTACGCGCTCGTACCCCGGCAGCAGCGTAATACTCCGGAAAGCCTTAATTGTGATGTTCAGCACAGGAGCCAGATTGGTCTCCAGTCAGGATGTCCCGCCCTGGCAAGTCATCCGCTGTCCTGCCCCTTTCTCCTCCCGTCAGCCACGGAATGCATGCTAGGAAGCCCTGCCGCCCGATCCGCGCAGGCGCGGATCCAGAATGTCGCGCAACGAGTCGCCCAAGAGGTTCAGCGCCACCACTACCAGCGTCAAAGCGATCCCCGGCGCGATCGCCATCCACGGCGCGCGGATCATGAAGCGAAGGCCAGCTCCGCTCAGCATGTTGCCCCACGTCGGCACGTTCAGCGGAACACCGAGACCGAGGAACGATAACGATGCTTCCACGATCACCGCCACGCCGAGCTGGATCGACGCGATAACGATGATCGGTGCCATGATATTAGGCAGCACGTGACGCAGCATGAGCCGTACCGAGGACATGCCGAGCGATTCGGCGGCCTCGATGTAAGGCAGCTCACGGACGGCGAGAGTGCTGCCTCGGACAATGCGAGCGGCGCGCGGCGCAATGCCGACTGCAATTGCCAACGTGACATTTCCAATGCCCGCACCGAAGGACGCGACCAGCGTTAGCGCAAGCAGGATGTTCGGCACGGCCATGAAGACGTCGACGAGGCGCTGCAAGAGGATGTCGGGCCAGCCGCCGACGTACCCTGAGAGCACGCCGAAGATCACACCCACACCGAGCCCGAGCACGACAGATGCGAAGCCGACGAGGAGCGACACCCGGCCACCGTACAGGACGCGGCTGAGCACATCACGGCCCAGGTGGTCCGTACCGAACCAATGCTGGAGTGATGGAGACTCCGCGTAGCGATCCGTCGCTTCGTCGATCCCGTAAGGCGCTACCCACGGCGCGAACACAGTCACCACGACCATGAGGACAAGCAGGACGAGGCTGACCAGCCCAAGCGGCTTGCGGCGCAGCGCCCTAAATGGGGACGCGAACGGGCGGACGAGGCCCATCGCCCTCGCGATGGCGCTGGGGAGGGGCCGTGTTCCTATTCCACCGGCTGCCATCAAGTCCCCGCTCTCCGTGTTCGCAAAAGCGCACTACCGGTAGCTGATGCGTGGGTCAAGCCATACATAAACTAGATCTGTGACGAGGTTCACCAGCAGGATGAACGCCCCAAATGCAAGCACTACTCCCTGGACGACCGGATAGTCACGACGGTTAATCGCATCGACCACCAGACGTCCCATTCCGGGGAGGTTGAAGATGTTCTCGAGGATCACGGCGCCACCCATGATCGTCCCGACCTGGATGCCGAGTAGCGTCACCACGGGGATGAGTGCGTTTTTCAGCATATGGCGGCGCACTACTGACTGCGTGTCGAGACCTTTCGCGCGCGCCGTGCGGATGTAGTCCTCGCGCATCACCTCGAGCATCGACGAGCGCAGTATGCGTGCGAGGGATGCCGCGAGGCCGGTGCCCAGGATCACAACGGGAATCACGAACTGCTGGAGGTTGCGGGACGGCGACGTGAAGAATGACTCGTACCCAACCGGGGGGATCCAGTTGAAGTACTTCGAGCCCAGCACGATGGCCATGGTGCCCAGCCAGAAATTCGGCACCGCCAGGCTAATGATGCTCCCCAGCCGCATCCCTTGATCCGTCCAAGTGTCCTGTTTCAGGGCAGAGATGATGCCGACCGGCAACGCGATGATGACCGCGAGGCCGAGCGAGAGCAGGCCTAGCTCCAACGATACGGGGAGACGCGCGCCCAGCGCGTGCACTACCCTCTCGCGCGTGAACAGTGACTCCCCCATGTCGCCCGTGAGGATATTCAGCGCCCAGCGCAGATACTGGACCGGAACCGGGTCGCCGAGTCCGAGTCTCTCGCGGACTTCCTCTACGTAAGCATGGTTAGAGTTATCTGCGCCGGCCAGAAAAAGAGCGGCGTCTCCGGGGATCACTCGCAGCAGTAAAAAGATCAACATGCTCAAGCCGACGAGACTGACGGCGAGGAGTCCAAGACGTTTGACCAGGTAGCGGTACACAGTTGCGCCCTACTCGTGTCCACTGAGCGGTTGTAACGGCTTCCGCTCAGTGGACATCATGCTTGGGAGGGTGAATCCAGAAATCAGCTCGATCATGTCTCCCTCGTGCTTCGGGATCTCGGGCACAGGGAGCGTGATACGGCCGAGCTCGTGCACGTGGTGTGCGTCGCTCCCGATTGTGACGGGCAGCCCGCAGACTTTAGCCACTTCGATGGCCATCGCGTTTTCCCGATCGTTGCAGCCGCCATTCTCGATCTCTACAGCATCCACAAGAGAAAAAATCTCATC
>SCVQ01000323.1 GCA_004296865.1 Nitrospirota bacterium | reverse complement strand
GCGTCGCGGACGCCCGTCCGCGCGGCCATGGCCGCCTTGGAAAAGGAAGGATTACTCCTCACCGGCGAGGGAATTGGCTATACGGTCAAACTCTATACGCCCGCCGAAGTGATAGATGCCATTGAACTCCGCGGGCACCTCGAAGGTCTCGCTGCCCGCCTGGTGGCCGAGCACGGCATGCCCCGCAAACTCGACAGGGAGCTCCGCGATTGCCTGGAGGCGGGCGACGCCATATTCGAACGTCCGGACTTTGATCTGGCGTCGTACGCTTCGTATACCGAGATGAACGATCGGTATCATCTCGCGGTATGCGATGCCTGTGGTAGCGCCCCGTTGCAGCGGGCCATGCGGGCCAACGACGCGCTGCCGTTCGCAGCTCCGTCGGCAATGATACCGATGCAATCGGCGATCGAGGTCAGCGTCGAATGGATGCGCTATGCCCATCAGCAGCACCACATGTTGTTCGACGCAATGCGAACGGGTCAGGGTGCGCGTGCCCAGGCTCTGGCCGTGGAGCATGTCGAAGTCCCCAAGATGAACCTGCGTCAGGCTCTGGAGAATCGGGAGCAGGCCGCCCGAGCCGCCCCGGTTATCAGACTGGTGCGAGGAAGCTAGATGGGGAGTCTCGACGCCGGGTGCGTACCAATTACCTGCCTCTAGTAGCTTTCAGCTTCTCGAAACAGCGTGTGTCATTTGCGAACGGAGCATCCCCTCTGTCCCTCAGTCTTTGGAACCAACCCAGACTGATTGACCTTGTATCCATGGGTGCCTGCGCTTCCTGATCAGCCGGCTGCGCGACGACTTCAGCATGCGGCGCGTGCCGATCCGGGTGACCATGCGCAAGCCCGACAATCCCTTCGCCAGCCGGGCCAAGCCGCAGCGCTGAGCGATTGTGCCGGGGTTGCGCTTGCGCGAGCGTGGCGCACTTGCTCTTGTCTCCGGCCGCAATATCCAGGGGTGTTCTCGTGGACTCTGCCGATGCAGCCAGTCTCCTCAGGGAGAAGCTGAAATTTCCGGAATGGGCCGGCTCCATCTCGGCCTGGGAGTTGGATGACACGGAAACCATCGTCATCCGCGTCGAGCAGCGGTACGCCCGGATGTTGCAGAATGTCCCCAGGATTTTCGAAGGCTATCCGGTCGTTGTTCAGATCCACTCGACGAGGGTCGCCCATTGACGAGGGGGGCGACTTATTTTCCCAGATCATAAAGTTGCAAGTTCAGCAGGTTTATGCTAGAAATTTGGATAGGCTGGCGCTTGGACTGCGCCGGCCTTCTTCATTTCGGCAAGACCTCCCGCGGCCGCCCGCGGGTTCGCCTCATGGCCTGGTGCAGCCGCCGCGGCTCCTAAGTCGTGGACAGTCCCAAGAACGACCCCGTCTCAACTCGGCGCCAAATAACGACGCCAGAACAGACACTTAACGACGCCTGGACACAGAGCGCGCCGGGGCCTGTACAAACGAAGAAACCGGGAGTCGCGTAAAAGCCAATGGAATCAGGCTTATCTCGGAATCGTGGACACGTCCGGGGACAACACGCGATACATTCAGGTGTCTACAAAGAACGGGTGAAAAGCCCGCC
>SCVQ01000322.1 GCA_004296865.1 Nitrospirota bacterium | reverse complement strand
TGCACTTGGAACTGGGTGCCGTTCCAACCCTTGTCAGCGGATGGGTCTATCGAGGTCTGGCGGGGGGGACGATCGGTCAACTTCTTGCCGGGGGCTTGCGCAATTACTTTGCCAGTACCGGCGCGCATATCCTTGTCCTGGCCGGGCTGGTTGTCTCGCTCTTGTTGTCCACCCCGATGTCGTTGGCTGAGCTGTGGCAACGCGTGCCGGGCTGGTGGGCCAAGCTGAGGGAGATGGTCCTCGCCGTCCTGCCGGAACGATCAGAAAAATCCGAGCGGCCGGAGACAGTCAAAAAGTCCAAGCCCAAGCCGGTCAAGATCAACCGGCCCGCTGACGCAGAACGATCGGACACGCCGCCTGCCGAAGGGGGGGCCCAGATTGTCATCAGTCAGGGAAAGCCGGCCAAGAAGCCTGCCGCCGTCGTGGAGCCCGAGGTCGAGGATGAGGAGCGGCCGGTGGTGGCGGCCGGCGTGGCGGCGACCGGCTATGTGCTGCCGGACCCGAGAGAACTGCTGTCCGATCCAACCGGCCCGCTGGATCGGATGAGCGACGAGGAGCTGAAGGCCCAGTCCGAGGTGCTGACGCGGGCGTTGCAGAGTTTTGGGATCGAGGGAAAAGTCATCGAGGTGCATCCGGGGCCCGTCGTGGTCATGTACGAGTTTGAACCGGCGCCTGGCGTGAAGGTGGCCCGCATCGTCAACCTGGCCGATGACTTGGCCTTGGCACTCAAGGCCGAGAGTATTCGGATCGTGGCGCCGCTGCCGGGAAAATCGGTCGTGGGGATCGAAGTGCCGAACCGCTACCGGGAGACCGTGTCGCTCAAAGAAGTGATGACCAGCGAGGTTTTCATCAAGGCCCAGTCCAGGAGCAAGCTGGCGCTGGCGCTGGGGAAGGATATTTTCGGGCAGCCGGCGACGGCCGACCTGAAGGCCATGCCCCATCTGCTGGTGGCCGGCGCGACCGGCGCCGGCAAGAGCGTCGGGCTGAATACCGTGCTGATGAGCATCCTTTTCTCAGCCAGGCCGGACGAGGTCAAGCTGTTGTTGATCGATCCCAAGATGCTGGAGTTGAAATCCTACGAGGGGATTCCCCATCTGCTGCGGCCGGTGATCACGGACGCCAAGTCGGCGGCACGCGGGCTGGGGTGGGTGGTGCAGGAAATGGAACGGCGGTACAAGCTGCTGGCCGAAGCCAATGTCCGCAACATCGATTCGTACAATCGGACGGTGGCGGAGGCCCAGGGCGTCGTTGCAGCGCCGTCCGATAAAATGGAACGGGAGCCCGCCGCGCTGGCGGCGTCAGAAGGCATTCGTCTTTCGGACCTCGCGCGTCTCCGGAAGGAGCCGGAGTCACCGAAGCCGCTGGTGGAGTTTCTGTCCGAGGAGGCCCGGCTCTCGGCGGGAGAGAGTGCGGTGCCGGAGGCCGTTCAGCCGAGCGGCTCGATCGCCGCGCCGAAGACGCCGCCGTCTCCGTTGCCCTACATCGTGGTGATGATCGACGAGTTGGCGGACTTGATGATGGTGGCTCCCAAGGAAGTGGAAGAAAAGATCGCGCGGCTGGCGCAGATGGCCAGAGCCTCCGGCATCCATCTGGTGTTAGCCACGCAGCGGCCGTCGGTGGATGTGCTCACCGGCCTGATCAAAGCGAATTTCCCGGCGCGGGTCGCGTTCAAGGTTTCGTCCAAGACAGATTCCCGCACTATTCTGGATGCGAACGGGGCGGAGGCTTTGCTGGGGCGAGGAGACATGCTCTTTTCAACCGGCAGCGGGCAGCTCGTCCGCCTGCATGGCTCCTTCGTGGCGGACGACGATGTCAGGCAAGTGGTGGAGTTCGTCAAGAAGCAGGCTGCGCCGGCCTATAGCGAGGAGTTGCACTCGTTGCGGCAAGAGGAGGCGAAAGAGGAAGACGCGAAGGACGAGGTCTACGAGCAGGCTAAGGACTTGGTGATGTCCTCCGGCCAGGCCTCCGCCTCGCTGATCCAGCGGCGTCTGCGCGTGGGCTATCCGAGGGCGGCGCGCATGATTGAGCGGATGGAAGAAGAAGGCATTGTCGGCGCCGCGGGTCGTGACGGGCGGCGCGAGGTGCTGGTGCGCCGGGGCGCGGTAGGAGAAGAACAGGAATGAACAGAATCGGACGGGATATCCCTGACGCTATGCCGGCCACCCGTTCTGGCCGGTGGGGGGCGCCCGCTTGCCGCCACCGGCCGGGTCAAACCACAGAGGGAACACACGACGTTGGAGGAAAGTTGAGAGGCCTTGTGCTCGTGACGCTCGCGGCGCTTGCGGCTCCTTTCATGGCCGCGACGGGTATGGCCGCAGGCGATATGAAGGATGTGAAGGAAGTTGTCAAAAAGCTGCAGGCTCGCTACGAGCAGACGCATGACTTGCAGGCGGAGTTCACGCAGTTCACCAGGATCCAAGGGTTCGCCACGCCGATCACCTCGCGCGGGAAGATGTATATCAAGAAGCCGGGGAGGCTGCGCTGGGACTACCTGGATCCCAATGTGGAAGAGATCTATGTCAACCAGAACGACGTGATGATGTACGTGCCGGAGCACAAACAGGTGCTGGTCGGCAAGCTGACGCAGATGGCGGCATCTCAGGCGCCCTTGCAGCTCTTGCAAGGAGCGGCCAATCTTGAAGAGCAGTTCGATCTGGATCTGGCCGCCGCCGGCGAGCGTGGGGAGGGCGGCATCCCGTTGGTGACCTTGCTCCCCAAACAGACAGGGGAGCAATCAGTCAGCACCGTGGCCCGGATCGTCGTGGAAGTCCAGCCGAAGACGTATTTTATCAAGCGGGTGTCCATCCATGAGATCAGCGGGAACGTCTCGACCTTTCACTTCACCGGGCTGAAACCCAATACCGGCCTCAAAAACACCCTCTTCCACTTCGATGTGCCGGCCGGCGTGGCGGTCGTGAAGGCTCCGTCCCTGAGCCCGCCGTAAGCGCGCTTGCACACGTGATTGGCGGGTAGGCATCTCGGGCCGGCACGTCATCGGCGGCATCCGTCGCCCGCCTCTCTCGCATTCCCGCTAGACCACAAATTGGTCTTTGAAGAGCAGGTGCTGGTCGACGGATTTATGGACCGTCGTCAACAGTTCTTCCTTGGACACGGGCTTGACCAGATAGTCCTGCACGCCTCGCTTCATCAGTGAGACGGCCATGTCAACGTCCGGGTATCCGGTCAGGACCACCACCGGCACGGTGGGGTATTGCCTTCTGAAATATGTAATCGCCTCGGTCCCGTTGATCTTGGGCATGCGGATGTCGCACAGGATGGTGTCCACCATGAGCGGATTGTCGCCCGCATTCAGGGTCCTGATGGCCTGTTCTCCGTCCTCGGCCTCCACGACCTCGTAGCCGGCCTTTGTGAGGCTCAACGAGATCGGTTTTCTGACTTGTGCCTCGTCGTCGACCACCAGTACGCGCCCCATCTTCCCGTTCATTGCGTCTTGCCTGGATAGTTCCATGGTGTCCTCCTTGGTTGGCTTGCGGTTAGCTTGTAGCGTCCCTTCTGCGAAGCGCGTGGAGCGCGACGGTCACACGAATTGTCTGCAGAAGCCTTTGTTCCGAGACCGGCTTGAGCAGATAGTCGGTGACCCCTTGCTTCCGTAAGAGCTCTGTGAGCACGAAATCCGGAGCGCCGGTCATAATCACGATGGGAACAGACGGGTAGCGGACACGAAAGTAGGAGATGGCCTGAGCCCCGTCGCATTGCGGCATCATGAGGTCGCACAGGATGGTATCCGCCATGAAGGGCGTGCCGGACGAGTCCAGGGTGTTAATGGCCTGGGCGCCGTTCTCGGCCGCCACGACTTCATAGCCGGCTTTGATGAGGCTCAGACAGATGGGCTTTCTGACCGCCGGCTCATCGTCGACGACTAACACGCACCCCTTCCGCCCGTTCTGAGCAGTCAGTTGGTTGTGTGTCATGGGACACCTCGGTTGGTGGGCCATTGTGTGAAGTCTCCCAAAGAAGGCGGACGGTGAACGTGGTGCCGTGGCCTTCCGTGCTCTCGACGCCGATGGCGCCGCCGTATTTGGTCACGATCTTGTACACCACGCTGAGTCCCAGGCCGGTTCCTTTGCCGGGGTCCTTTGTGGTGAAGAACGGATCGAAGATCTTGCTCAGCAGGTGCTGGGGGATGCCGCAGCCGGTGTCGGCCACCGAGGCGATGACCATCGTGCCTTCCATGCGTGTCGCCAGCGTCAATCGGCCGGCTCCATCCATCGCCTGGACGGCGTTGCTGATCAGGTTGACGAACACTTGATCGATTTCGGTGCGACGGGCTTGAATGGTCGGCGTTGCTTGAAAGGCGGTGACGACGTCGATGCGGCCGAACTGCGGGCACCGACGGACCATCTTGACCGCCTCGGTCATGCGCTCGCCGAGGTCGAGGGCCGTCGCGTCGTCATGGGCGGAGGCCCGGGCATAACAGGCAAAGTCACGTACGATGGTGGCGACGTGTTTGGAGTATGCGGCGATGTCTCTGGCGTACTCCCTGACTTTTTCCGGATCGTGTTCTTCCTGGATGATCTCCGCCATGCCCAGGATGCCCTGCACGGGGTTGTTGATTTCATGGGCGATGCCGGAGACGAGCGTGCCCAGGCTGGCCAGCTTTTCCGTTTGGATGAGCTGGTCTTGGATCTGCTTGCGTTCGGTGATGTCTGTCGCGATTCCGGCGATGCGATAGACGGTGCCCGAGGCGTCACGGATCGGAAAGGCTTTGTCTTCGATCCAGCGGGTCGTGCCGTCCGGCCTCATGATTTGATACGTTTCGTCGTACTTGCCGGTGATCTGTTTCGTCAGGGCCGCCTCCAGGACTCGCTGGCGGTCGGCGGGGTCGATGGCGTCAAGCCACGAGCGGGGCGAGGCGTACAGGCTCTCGCAGGTCCGTCCCCAGATTTCCTCGTAGGCCGGACTGACATACAGCATCGTATTCTTTTCCGGTTCGGTCATCCAGAACACTTCCTTGATGTTCTCGGTCACTTGGCGAAAGCGTTCCTCGCTCTGCCGCAAGGCATCTTCCGCCTGTTTGCGTTCGGTGATGTCCCTGATAATGCCGCTGTAGAATGTGCCGGCTGTGGTTTTCCAAGAGGCCAACGATAACTCCAGTGGAAATTCACTGCCATCTTTTTTCAAGCCGCGCAATTCGATAGTTTTGCCGATCACGCGTGATTCGCCCGTTGATCGCATCCGGTCGACTCCGCGCTGATGCGCCTCCCGGTGGCAAGCCGGCATCAGGATCGCGAGCGATTGGCCTGCGACTTCATCCTCTGTATAGAGAAACAGGCGTTGGGCGCTTTTGTTCCATGACAGGATGCGGCCGTTCTGATCGGCCACCACAATCGCATCTGTAGCCGACTGCACCACGGAACGGAACCGCTCCTCGCTCTCGTGCAGGGCGGTTTCAACTCGCTCGGATTTGACCGCCAAGATCTTCACGGCGATTGCTCGGCGGAGCGTGGTCGTGACTTCCTCCTGGTTGTATGGCTTGGCCACATACGCGAAAGCGCCCTTGCTCAGGGAGTCGACTTTGTTTTCGGTCGATGCGTAGGCGGTCAGGATAATGACGGGTAGCTTTGGGTCCACGTCCATCACGGTCTTGAGGACGGACAGCCCGTCAAGATTAGGGAGCCGCATGTCCAGCAAGACGGCTTCATAGCGCAGTTGTCTGACTTGCTGAATAGCTTCCGTTCCGTCATGCACGGTATGCACACGGTAGCCTTCATGCTCCAGTAAATCGCCCAAGGCTTCACAGGTGTCCGGATCGTCGTCGACGACGAGGACCATGGGGCGTTGTGATACGGCGGATTCGGTGTTCATGGTGACCTTTTTAGCCACGGCCAGCGTAGCCTAGGCCGCTTTCTTCGCTGCCGAAGCCGATGTGCCGGGAGTTCTCTGATGCACCTGCAGGAAGGAGGCGGGACCGGTTTCCCGATCGCCTTTGTCCGCCTCTATGAAATCATCGAACCGCGCTTCATACACGGCCAATGACAGCATGCCGAACAGCGAGATCCCTGTGATGATGGTTCCCCATGTCATGGTTATCTCCTCCTTGGGCCTGAAGTTGATGCACCATCACGCTGTCGTCAGTAAGCAAAGCAACGGGCATGCCGCGATGTGCGGCCAGTTCGGTGAGCGATTCTAATGTGTTGATCTCATGCAGGTTGTGAGACTGCCGCGTGAGTGACAGGGAAAGTGGAGGGGCGGTGTTATGGAATCGAACGTATCGGATAGGGCAAACGAGTTATCCGATCCAGTACAATTGGATTGCTATCGGGTTCCTGCGCTGGAGGAACCAAACCACTGACCGATGACCTGCTTGAGCTGTGCCGCATCAAATGGCTTGAGCAGATAGGCCTGTGCCCCAGCCTCCATTGCCAAGGAGGCTCGCTCCCTGGCCTCGGCCGCTGTAATGATCACGACCGGCATCGTGAAATGGCGTTCTCTGATCTGATGCAGTACCGCAAGGCCATCTATGCGAGGCATTCCGATATCCAGGATTACGCCGTCGAAGGCGTTCAGCCGTAGTGCATCCAGCGCAGCTTGCCCATCGACGGCGGTCTGAACGAGGAACCCGTCCGAT
>SCVQ01000321.1 GCA_004296865.1 Nitrospirota bacterium | reverse complement strand
GGAGTAGGCAGGCAACTCCTGTATCAGTGTATCGAGGTGGCAAGGACCCTCTCGTTCAAGCCTGAGGAGGATTGCGGAGTCGATGGCAAGCGTCGCCGCCATATTCAGAACCTCTTACGAGCTCCTGCTCCAGGCATGCAGGACTGGCCAGCCAGTGCCGGCTCATGACAGCAATGCGCGATACGTCTATGTTCGTATAGGTCGGTTGACCAGCCGGGAAACTTGAGCCGTTGATGGAAAGGGAACTCAAGCTGTCCCCAGCAGGAGCAAGGTTCGTGAGGAGAGGCTACGCGCGGGTTACCGGAGAGCTTCCCTGATTGCAGCGACGGTTTTGGCGTCGATTCCGGCCGTCTCTCGCAGTTGTTCGTCCGTGGCCTCGGCGATTTTCTCCAGGCTTCCGAATTGTCGGAGCAGGCGGTTCCGTCGGGTTTTCCCCACTCCGCTGATTTGGTCCAGT
Source organism: Nitrospirota bacterium (assembly GCA_004296865.1). Lineage (GTDB taxonomy): Bacteria > Nitrospirota > Nitrospiria > Nitrospirales > Nitrospiraceae > SCVQ01. The sequence goes on along the minus strand of SCVQ01000321.1, from coordinate 2,986 downwards.
CGGGAGGCGAGCAGGGCTTTGCCGCGCAGCGTTCGATGGTAGGCGATGGCGAACCGGTGCGCTTCGTCTCGGATGCGCTGCAGCAAATGCGTGGCAGGAGAGGACGCATGAAGCATGATCGGGTTTTTGCGGCCGGGCAGGAAGATGCGCTCCTCCTTGTCCCCCCGCGCCTTGGCTAGGCCGATCACGGGAAGACCCGATCGTCCGACCTGCTTCAGCCCTTCCATGGCGGCGGCCAACTGGCCCAGCCCTCCGTCGATCAGGACGAGATCGGGGAGCGGCAGGTGCTCTTCGTGTCCGTAGCGCCGCAGGACCGCCTCCTGCATGCTGGCGAAGTCGTTGGCCCCCTGGACGGTCTGGATGCGAAATCGGCGGTAGTCCGCTTTCTTGGCCTCTCCGTCCTCCCACACGACCAGCGACGCGACCGACTGGTCGCCCATCGTGTTGGAGATGTCGAAGCCTTCGATCCGCCGAGGAGCCCGTTCAAGGCGGAGCAACCGCTTCAATTCTGCGACGGCCTGGCGGCCGCTCTCCTCGTTCCGGAGATGATCGGCCACCGCGGCTCCGGCATTCTCCTCGGCCAGCAGCAGCAGCTCGTGCTTGAGGCCGCGCTCCGGTGCCACGATCTTGACCGCCTCGCCCTTTTTCTCAGAGAGCCAGGATTCGATGAGTGCGGTGTCGCCCAGTGGAGTCGGTACGAGCAGTTCCTTGGGCGGCAGCACGTCCTTGTTGTAGAACTGTTCAATGGCGGAGCGGACGAGTTCTTCGTCCGTGGCATCCGCGGACCCCGGCCAAAAGAAGTCCTTGCGCCCGATCAGCAGGCCTCCGCGGACGAAGAGCATCTGCAGGTCCACGGCGGTGCCCTGCCGGGCGAGGCCGATCACGTCCTGCTCCGTGGCGGCCGTCTGGGCCACCCGCTGTTTTTCCAGCGTCCGCTCGATCTTGACGATCCGGTCCCGTAACCGCGCCGCGTCTTCAAACCGCTCGCGGTCGGATGCGGCCTGCATCTCCGCCCGCAGGCTTTCCAACAGCTCCGTATCGCGGCCCTCCAAAAACTGCCGCACCTGCCTGACGATCCGATGGTAGTCCTCACGGGTCTGGTTCCCGATGCAGGGGGCCAGGCATCGCTTGATCTCAAACTCGATGCAGGCCCGCTCGGCCTTGCCGTCGATCTCGATCTCGCAGGTCGCCAGCGGAAACACCTTGCGAATGACTTTGAGCGTTTCCCGCAAGGCGCCGGTCGGGACGTAGGGGCCGTAATAGAGCGCCCCGTCTTTCTGGACCTTGCGGACGATCGAAAGCCGGGGGAAGTTCTCTTTGACCGGGAGGCGGAGGTAGGGGTACTGCTTGTCGTCGCGCAGGACGACGTTGAACCGGGGGCGGTGCCGTTTGACGAGGTTGCTTTCCAGGATCAGCGCTTCGAGTTCCGACCGGGTCACGATGGTTTCGAGGTCCGTCACCTGGCTGAGCAGCAAGGCGGTCTTGGGGCTGGGGTCGCTCCCCTTCTGAAAATAAGACCGCACCCGGTCGGCCAGCACCAGGGCCTTCCCGATGTAGAGGATCTCCCCCCGCCCATTCTTCATCAGGTAGACGCCGGGCTGCTCGGGGAGGTGATCGAGCTTGGACTGAAACTCAGGGGTCATAAAAAAGTTAGGAGTTGTGAGTGATGAGTGTCGAGTTGCAACGCAACACTCAAAACTTAACACTCAAAACTGTGCTTATACAATGGCGGTGCCGGGCGGCTGCTCGATCAGCTCGACCTCATAGCCGTCCGGGGCGTCGATGAAGAGGAAGCGACTGCCGGATGATGTGGTCGTCGGACCATCGGTGATCGTGACGCCTTTGGCATGCAGAGCTCGGATGGTCTCGTCCAAGTTCTCCACTGCGAAGGCGAGGTGGACCAGGTCTTCCTGGACCTTGACCGGCCCGCTGGGGGGGAAGCTGCAGAGCTCGATCAGTTCTGCGCTGTTGGGCACGGCCAGAAATGCCAGGTGGGACCCTCTCGGGGAGACCTTGCGTTCTAGGACTTGCAGTCCGAGCACGTCGCGGTAAAACGCGATCGTCCGGTCCATATCGCTGACCCTCATCCGGGTGTGCAGGAGCTTCTTGACACGCATCGCGTTTCTCCAGAGAGAGCTTATGGCGTATGGCTTATGGTTCAGAACCGGATGTCTTCTTGCCTCAGGCTAGACGCTATATGCCATCAGCCATAGGCTCTTAGCTTTTCCTCACCGGCCCGCTCGTCTTGCGCATCAGGATTTCGGCGCTTCCCTGAATCAAGAAGTTCGGGATGGGGCCGATCTCCCGGTATCCGTGCCGCTCGTAAAACTGCCTGGCCGTCAGGTTGAAGTCGGACACACAGACGAACAGGTTCTTGGTACGTGCGAAGACCAGCGTCTCCAGATGGTCCAGAAGCAGCCCGCCGAGCCCCGTTCCTTGCGCCGCGGGGGCGATGACGAGCAGTTCGAGGTAGTCGCCCAGGAGAAAACGTTGACGCAACAGGGCCATGCCGGCGGCCGTGCCTGCTGTTTCGATGACGAACCCTTCCCGTCCCTGGAGCGGAACCGCGAGCAACCCATCCCAGTCCTGCGCCGTATAGCCCAGTGCCTTCCAGGGGTCCGAGTCGGCCAACATCCGGGCCACGGCGTCGCGGTCTTCCCCTCGGTAGGGCCTAATGGAGGGGGGAGCCGACATGGCGATCCTGTTCTGTTGCGCACCGATCCAAGAGGGTTGAGACGGTGACCGGTTGAAGGCCCTTGGCAAGGATCAGGTCCTGGTAGAGGTCTTCTATCGCGTCCTTGGTGTGGCGGCCCTTGCCGTTTGCGTGAAAGACGATCACGCTGCCATTGTGGACGGTGGCTTTGAGCCGTTCGACCATCTTGGCCCGTGAGAGCGAGAGGTCCGGGTCACCGGAGACGACGGACCAGAGGATGAATCGCAGCCCCAGCGCGCGGACGATCTCGACGGTGCGCTCGTCGTATTCGCC
>SCVQ01000320.1 GCA_004296865.1 Nitrospirota bacterium | reverse complement strand
GGCCTTTTTGACGTGCTCTGTGATGTATTCGACATAGACCATCCGAAACGCCTTGACCGTGGCAAGGACGTATCTGACGGCTTGTTCCTGGGGTTCCTCCGCCGCCTCCCCCAGCGGAACAGCCAGGCCGATGCCGAACAGCATTGTCGCAATGCCCACCTTTGCGGTTTTCCAACTTCCCATGCGGTCCTCCTGCGAATGAATTGTATGCTGCGCTCCTACGGGATGATCATCGCTTCCCAGCAATGTATTCAACCGGCGAGGTCCCTTGCATTACTCCTGGATATCAATAGATCAGCGTGAAACGGAAGATCAGCATGTCCGAGGTGCGGGACTTGGCATAAGCCTGGTTTGCCCCCTGGAATTCGGAATGTTCCCAGATCCACTGGTACCGGAACTCCCGGCTGGCGTACCAGTTCACAGCCAGGCTGGAGCCCTTGGTTGTTTGGACATACTGCGTCGCGTCGGCGAAATGCAAGCCAAAAGCTTGAGGATCAATCCGTTGTTCCGAGTATCGTGCGCCCAACGTCCAGGCCCCCCAGGCACCTTTTTTCGAGAGGTCAAAGGGCCGTTTCGGGGTTACACGGTTGAAGGCCGGCTCATCATCCGTCAGGCTGAACTCGGCCTGTGCCATCCAGGCTTCGTTTTGCAAGGTTGCTGACCTCCCCGTGCTCTTGTCGGTTTTTGGTTCCCAGGTATGGACGAAAGTGGACATGACACCGATGCGTTTCCAGAACCAGGTCATTTGTGGCAACACCCAGGTGTGGAACCCGTTTCCTGTGACTGAGGGCTGATACTGAAAGATGGTCCGGTCTTGCCCCATGGTCAGCATCGGTTGCTGGCAGGGAGAGTTGATACAGTCTCCGAACATGACTCCGGTCCCCAGGTCGAGTTGGCGAAGGGCCCTGGGCCCGTTCAGGAGAAAGGGTGTCGCCATGATCCTGGTCATTCCGAGTTTGTTGCTGTCCACCGAAGGCTCCGGGACGCTGGCGCTGCCGATGGCCCCGCTGTTGCTGTTGAACACACCCAGATCATAGCGGAGATGCCGGTTGAAGATCCGGCCCGTGACGTTGGCGCCAAAGTCACGGCGCAAAGCGAAATTCTGCACGAGCGAACGCTCCGCGAAGACCAGATCGAACTCACCCTGTTGGTTTTCAACGCTGAAGACGGGTTTGAATTGTCCAACGCGCACACGGGCCCAGTCGTAATAGTCCCAATCCAGGAAGGCATTAAACAACTCGCTGCGACGGCGCGGGGCCAGGTCCGGCATGATCTGGCCCCGGAAGTAGGTGGCGATTCGGAAGTCCAGAATGGGACGAAGCCGGCGCAGCACAAACCCGTTCGGTTCAGTGCCGGGGTCGGCTCCGCTGTGCGGTCCCGGATACTCATGGTAGTCGGCCTGGATGCCGCCGTTCAAGTGCAGGCGGTTGTTCCCATCGGTGGAATAGAGGGAAAAGCCTCGCTCCTTAATTTCCGGCGACCACCCCAGCCCCCGTTCCATGACTCCACGCCCATGCCCACGCCCCACAGCCAGTGATTCGAGTATGCTGAGCCGGCGGTCCAACTCATGGATCTGCTGCCGAACAGCGGGAGAAGGACGCTGCCCCACACTGGGCGATGGGGGCCCTTGCGGCGCGGCCTCTAGCCCCAGGATCTCCTGTGGAGCTTGATCTGGCTCGGCAGCCAAGACCACCCCATCCAGCATGATTGTGAAGAGGAGCAGCCAGAGGGTCGCCACGGCTTAGAAGGTCAATTGGGTGCGGAACATCAAGCCGTCTTCGTGGCTGGCCGCATGGTAGGCCTGCGTCGCGCCCGTGAAGTCGGTGTGGACGAAATTGGCCGTGAGCCTGACGTTGCTGTTGAGGTACCAATTCAGCCCGACGGTGGAACTCTTGGTCCGGAGAACGCTGATGCCGGGATCGGCCAGGTTATAGGCGAACGTCAACGGGTCGATGTTGAGCTGGGCATAGCGCACGGCGATCTCCCAGGCTCCCCAATAGCCCTTGGAGGGCTCAACGGGACGGCGAGGTTGCACGTGGCCGAAGGTGGCGGTGTCATCAGTCAGAAACCAGGAGGCTTGGGTAGACCAGGCGTCGTGGGTCGTCCGAACCGACTGTGTTCCGGTGACCAGGCGCAGTTGCTGTGTGCTGCGTACATACTGCCCCAACAGCCCGAGTCGCCCCCAGTACCAGGCGGCTTGGGGGGTGATCCGTATTCGCTCCCCGTCCCCGGTCACAGTGCTGTTGTACTGGAAGAACGTGTAGCTGAAGGTTTCCGTTTGCATGGGATCCTGCCCATTCGACTGCTTGACGGAACCGGCACTCATCCCGACGCCAAGTCCCAGACCCTTAAGCCAATCCGCTGAGCCGTCGAGGAAGGGGCGTGAGAAGACCCGTGCCTCCAGTGTCTTGGCGGAACTGGTCGCAGCGCTTTCCTGGTAGAAGTTGGCATTCGGTGCCCCGTTGAAGATGCCGACTTGGTATTCGAGCAGGCCGCGCTGATAGACCCCCCAGACCATGGCCCCGAGATCACGATTCGGGAGCAGGTTTCGCGTCAGGGAACGTTCCATCAGACTCAAATTCTGCGGCGCTTGCAGCATTTCCAGCCCGATAGGACTCTTGAACTTGCCGACGCGGATTCGGAAAAGCGAGAAGTAATCCCATTCTCCAAACGCATCCGGGG
>SCVQ01000319.1 GCA_004296865.1 Nitrospirota bacterium | reverse complement strand
GCTCTTCCGATCTGTCCTCATGATATGAGCCAAAGTTACTCTCATTTTTCCAGGATGCTCAAAATGGCCATCCAACGAGGCCGCAGGGAAGCTCGGACCCCGAGGCGTACTGGACAAGTACGTTGAGGGGGACGGGCGACCGAGAACAAAGTTGGGGGCCATTTTTCAGCATCCTGCTAGCGCTCATTCCATCCCCATGCCCCTGGCGCATCCAGCACCGCCCACACCTTGCGTTGCAGCGCCGCCGATGCGAAGGGCTTCTGGAGAAAATCCACGCCCATGTCCTGCAGCTCGCGGCGGAGGACGAGGTCATCGGTATAGCCCGACATGAACAGGGTCTTCGTGTCCGGCCGCACCGCCCTGATCTGCTCCGCGAGCTGCCGCCCGTTCATGCCCGGCATGATCACATCGGTCAGCAGCAGGTGGATCGGCCCTTGGTACTGCACCGCTCGCCGCAAAGCCTCCTCCCCCCCGGCCGCTTCCATCACGTGGCATCCCCACTCCAGAAGCAGATTGCGCACGAACGTCCGCACGACCGGATCGTCTTCCACCAGCAGGATCGTCTCCGATCGGGAAGCCCTGTTCACCGGCTGACCGGTCTCGCCGGCGGCTTCAACCGCGCCGGAAGCCTGGGGCAAATAAATCGTGAAGGCCGCGCCTTGCCCCGGGGCGCTGTCCACCGTGACGACCCCGCCGCTCTGCGCGATGATCCCGTAGACCATCGCCAGGCCCAGCCCCGTGCCTTTGCCCTGCCCCTTCGTCGTGAAGAACGGCTCGAAGATATGGGCCTTGGTGTCGGCATCCATACCGCCGCCGGTATCGCAGACGGTCAATCGCACGTGGAACCCGGGAGCCAAGTCGGCCTGGCCCAAGCGGGCCACGATCTCGCCCTGCACGGACGCGGTCTCGATCGTGAGCGTACCGCCCTCGGGCATGGCGTCGCGGGCGTTGACCGCCAGATTCATAAGAACCTGTTCGAGTTGCCCCGGATCGGTCTTGACCGGACAAGGCCCCGTTTGCAAGGTCGTGACCAGATGAATGTCTTCCCCGATCAGACGCCGGAGCATCTCGACCAGGTTGGTCACGAGGCCGTTCAGATCCAGCACCCTCGGCTGAATGACCTGTCGTCGGCTGAACGCCAGGAGCTGGCCCGTCAGGTCCGCCGCTCGGTCGCCGGCCTTTTTGATCTCCTCGGCATGCTTGCGCGACGGGTCGCCGTGGCCAAGGTGTCGCAACAGCAGGTCGCTGTATCCTATGATCACGGTCAGGAGGTTGTTGAAGTCATGTGCGACGCCGCCCGCCAGCCGCCCGACCGCCTCCATCTTCTGCGATTGCCGAAGCTGCGCTTCGAGGCTCTTCCGCTCGGTGATGTCCGTGGCGATGCCGCCGATCGCGTAGATCTCCCCCTGTTCGTTATACAGAGGAAACTTAACGACGATGCTGGTATGAGGCCCATCATCGTGGGCGGCGATCTCCTCAAACTCCATCGGCACACCGGCCTGGAGAACCTTGCGGTCGTTGGCGCTAAAGGCCGCCGCCTGTTCCAATGGAAAAAGATCATGATCCGTCTTGCCGACGATCGCCTCGTGCGTCAGATGGAAGGTCTGTTCAAACTGACGATTCGACAGGAGGTACTGCCCCTCCGTATCCTTGAGAAAGACCATGGCCGGGCTGTAATCCAGGATCGCCCGGAGCCTTGCGTTGCTCTCCCGCAGCGCCTCTTCCGCCCGCTTCCGCTCGGTGATGTCGCGAAAAACCGCGCACATGACGGGTCGGCCTTTCCAGATGAACGGGCCGGCTGAAATCTCGACCGGGAAGACCGTGCCGTCCTTTTTCTTGTACCGGCGGAGCGGGATGTAGGCCCCGCCGACCTTCATAGCCTGCTGGATAGCGGCAGCAGTCTTGTCCGGCTCGGCGCTCAACTCAAGAATCTTCGACCGCAGAAATTCATCGCGACTGTAGCCATAGATTCTGATGGCGGCATCGTTGACGTCGAAGATTTGATAGGTTTCCACGTCGAACAACATGACGGCATCCATCGCCTTGGAGAACAGCCGATGGTATTTTTCCTCGTTCTCCTGGAGGGCCTGGACGACCCGCAGGCGACGCAATTCCGCCCCCACTCTGGCGGCATAGATTCCCAGAAGCGATTGGGCGTGGGAGTCTTCGCTCATCGGCGCATCATGCATGACGCCGACGAGGCCCATCGCCTCGCGAGCATCGCTAAACAACGGAAAGGCCAAATAGCTTTCTACGCCCAAATCCGACAGGATCCGGTCGGTGGGAAACAGCTGCTGGACGCCGCGTGGAAAGAAACGCATCCGCTGGTCCGTGATGACGTACTCGCAGGGAGTCCCTGCCAAGGCGTACTCGAAATTCTCGCCCAAGCCCCCATCCATCCACAGGGCCAATGTGCGAACGTGCCCGGGGCGGTTGCCAATGACCTCTCCCACAAAGGCCCAACGAACGCCGAGCGTCGAAGCGAGGCTGGCTACGAGCGAGCGAAAGAAATCATCGCCGGTTTCTGTGGCCGTGCTCTCGAAGACGGCCCGCAGGGCTTTCGATTGGCCGTCGATCTGTTGCAGAGCCGCTTCGATCCGCCCGACTTGCCCGATCACCGCCTGCTCGTGCACCTCCAGCAATTGCTCCAGGGCCGCCACCCTGGTCTTGAGGCGGGCAACTTCTACCCTGGCGTCATTGCTTTTCATGCGCGGACCCCTTTCCTGGAGGATGGCAAGGGAGCGAACACGGCCTTGCCGTCGAAAGGCAACAAGGCGAGCTTGACGCAGAGCGCCAGGGGCCGGAACATCTCCGCCGCGTCCGGCGTGACCGAGACCCTCGAGAACATGATCACGGCGCACAAGTCGCCCGATGGCAACAGGGCGCCGAACCCCAGCGCCGACTTCACACCATACCGGGCCACGAACTCCTCTTGCACCGGGATGTAGGGGCTGCCGATGGCCTCAGGGACGTAGAAAACGTTGTAGGTTTTCTCGCGATAGTCCACGAGGAGATCGGAAGGCGGCTGAAGCACCGTGCCGATATCCAGGCCGAACTGCACGAAGAGTCGCGCGAACATCGGCAACTGGGCGGCAAACGGCTCGCCGAGGATCGGGATGGCCTTGTACCGCGTGGACTTGCCCCGCTCGTTCCATTCAGGCCTGAGCCCGGCCGTGGCCATCAGTGTGATGCATTTCAAGGTGGGAGGCGCGGGCCTGTCTCCCAGTATTGCTTTGGCATACCGCTTGAGTCCCGGCTCAAGTCCCTTGAACGGATGGGTCTTGAACAACCGGACCAACACGCAGGCCGGCTCGCCGCTTTGTCCGTCCACCAGATGTTCGTGCAGGTATCGTACTGTCCGGCCGGCAGTCTCCTCCAGGCTGGTTGCGCCGTCACCCAGTTTACGGAGCGCAGCCCCACACTCGGTCATGTCCTTCAAGCTGAACCGCGCGAGGTCGTACATGGGTCCTCCCGTTGCAGCCGGTTCACGATTCTTCAGGACAGTCGCCCACCCACCACCCAGTGGCGATCGTCCGGCACGTCGATCAGCAGACGGCTGAGATTCAACTCGGCCAACTGCGCCGCCACCTCGTCCTCCGTGAAGGCGGCCAGAAGCGAATGGTAAAAGTCTCGCCGGAGCACCGCCGGCTCACCCGCCGCATAGCGATCCACGATCGCTTGCGCCGCCCCAGACGAATCAGGACGGAGCAAGTCCATGACCAGCACGGGGGACCCGGGCTTCACCAGGTTCTTGAGTCCGTACCAAAATTGCAAAGGATTCGGCAGATGATGGAGGAGGCTGTTGGAAATGGCCGCATCAGCCGGCTCCTGGAGCACCAGGGTTTGAACCCTCTCGCAGCGGAGCGTGATGCGACCCGCAAGCCCCGCCTTCCGCACTGACTCCCCGGCCAGATGGATCATGGCCGACGACGCATCCACGCCTGTCACCCGCCAGCCGGGAAGCGATCGGACGAACCGGACCGGGATATCGCCGGGACCGCAGCCCAGATCAAGGATGTGCCCTTCCGTCAGGTCCGGGAAGTATTCGCGGAACCGGTCCACGAAGCCCTGATTTTCCTCCTCGAAGTCAGCCTCGGCATAGGCCAGGGCCTGTTCGGGATCATCCATCAGCTCCGGCTCAAGCACCCGTGGCATCATAGTAAATTCACAAGAGCATCAAGAGCATATGGCTTATGGCAAATGGCCTATAGCAGATGGTTTCTAGGTCGGGCCATAAGCTATACGCCATACGCTCTTCAGCGCCCTTCTAGTATGAGCGGGTCCCCGACCCGCACCAGCCCCTCATCCAACACTTTCGCGTAGAGGCGGCTCCAGCCGGGATGTCGCCTCTGGGAAATCCGCTTGTAGTCTCCGCCCCGAAACCAGCCGGCGTTATGTTTGCACGGCGTCGTGTAACTTGTGATCTCCAATCGCACCTGCCCGCCGAGACGCAAGCGGCTCCCCGGCCTCAGCCGTTCCCATTCCACGCCGGCCAGCGTCACATTCTCTCCGCTTGAACCGGGGAAGATGGAATGACCTTCGGCCTGAAGCGCCTCGATCAGCTCCAGCGAAAATAAGCAGACCGCCCGATCCGGCCCGCCGTGGTACACACGGCTGCGCTGGCGATCCCCGTCGAGGCCCTTGGCCGTGATGCGGGTCTCCGGGACCGGCAGTTTCGGCACCCCGCCGTTGGACAGGTTGATCTGATGGATGCGCGGGGTTGAACGGAACGTAACGCCGTCCATCAACAGTCTCCTTCGCAGGATTCCGGCGCCACTACTTCAAGCGCCAGCCAGCCTTCGCGCTCGCGCTGGGCCCTGACGACCCCGCCGACCCGGTCAAAGGCGGCCGCAATGTCCGCACGATCCTCCGCAAGGATTCCCGACAGCAAGAGCCTGGCGCCTCGCTGCAGGGGCGCGCGAAACCATTCCATGGAGTCCAGCAGGGTCTTCCGGTCCAAGTTGGCCAGAATCAGATCGAACGGCCGGTCCCGCATCTGAGGCAAGTCTTGCAACGTGACGACCCGCAGGTCCAACTCGGACCCGAATCCATTGACCTCCGCATAGCCGCTTGCACAGTCGATTGCCACCGGATCATAGTCGATCCCCAACGCCGAGGCTGCGCCCAATCGCAACGCCACCATGGCCAGAATCCCGCTGCCCGTGCCCAGGTCCAGCACCCGTTCGCCGCCGTGGATCAGGTCCTCCAGCCATTCGATCAGCAACCGGGTCGTCGCATGGTGGCCGGTCCCGAAGGCCTGCTTCGGATCGAGCCGCAACTCGATCTCGCCCGGCTGCAACCCCACCTCCTCTGCGCTGGCCCAAGTCGGTCGAACGACGATGCGCCGCCCGACCCGAATCGGCTTCACGGACTTCGCCCATTGTGCGTTCCAATCTTGCGCCGGCAAGCGGTCAACCATGACGACAGGCTCGGCGACGGGCTGCGGTGCAAGCGTGGACAAGACCTGCTTCAAGCTGAGAAGAATATCCGGATTCCACCGGTCGGAAGGCCAGTAGAGGTGACTCACGCCCTCCTCTTGCCAGGCGCCGGTGACAGCCGGATCGTCCAGCACCCCGAGGAGTTCGCCGGCATCCACGGAAGACTCGATCCGCACTTCAATCCAGTCCTGCCAGTCCTGCATCGGTCTTGCCGCCGGTTTCACGTTCGGTTGACGCCGTTGCACGGGAACAAGTAAGGTCTAGCCTCACCAGAGACGCGCATCGCATGACACAGGACACACCAGCAGGACAGAAGCGCGCCGTCATCCTGACACGAGCGCTCGCCCGCATCGAACGCTTGCAGGCACGGTCGCAGCAGGTCAGCGCAGGTTTCAGCCGCTGGCGGCTGGCTATCTTTGTGGCCGGCGCGGCCTGTACCGTGGCCCCCTATAAACTCGGCTGGTACCATGTGGGAAACGCAACGCTGGGCTCGTTTCTCCTGCTCTTCGCGATCGTCGCGCGGTATCATAGCAGGCTGGAAGACCGGATGCACCGGCTGCGCCTCTGGGCCCAGATCAAACGCACCAACCTTGCCCGCCTCAACCTCGACTGGAGCGCCATCCCGGATCGCCAAGTCCAAACGCCGGCCGGACATCCTTATGCCGCGGACTTGGACATCACGGGACGCCATTCGTTGTTGCAGTTGCTGGACAGGACCGTGTCGTCGAACGGGAGGGAACGGCTGGCCGACTGGCTGCTCGACCAGGCGGGCCGGCCATTCGATCAAGCCGATCAAGACCGGTGGCTGGCGCGACAGGCCCTGATCAAAGAACTGGCCTGCCTGCATCTGTTCAGCGACCGCCTGGCGCTCGAAGCGGCGCTCGTCGGCCGGCAGGAAATAAACGGGCAACGAATTCAGACCGCCTTGCAGGCGCCGGCCAGCTTTCCCGGCCTCGTCCCGCTCCTGATCGTCGAGGCCGCTCTGGCCATCGCGACTGCGGGGCTGCTTGTCGGATCCGTCTTGGCCGACTTCCCGAACTATTGGGTCTTCTCCCTTGCGGCTTACGCGATCCTCTCCGTGCTGACGTCCGGCCGGACCGCGCCGGTCTTCGGCCGCGCCCTCTCGCTCCACGACGAGCTGGATAAACTGGGCGCTGTATTTCGCTTTCTTGAGTCGCGTTCATACCGAGCAACACCGGCACTCGGACGCCTCTGTGCGCCGCTGAAAGACGGAGCCAGACGGCCATCGGCGTACCTCCGCCGCCTCGCGCGGGTCTGCCAGGCCCTGAGCATCCGCGCCCATCCCCTCGCGCACGTGATCGTCAATACGCTCGGCCCTTGGGATCTCTTCTTCACTCACCGGCTGGAAACGATCCGCACACAAGTGGCCGATGACCTGCCGGCTTGGCTGGACTGCCTGGCCGAGCTCGACGCGGCCACTGCGCTGGGCCATTTTGCCTATCGGCACCCCGATTATCACTGGCCCGCCCAGCCGGCCTATTCAACGCCGCTGGCGGGGCCAACGCCGCAGGCCGGCAACGGTCTGCCCGCAACCATCGTCGCCAATGCACTCGGCCATCCCTTGATCCCCCAGGGCAAGCGGATCACGAACGATCTGGAATTGTACGGGCTCGGACGGATCCTGATCGTCACCGGCTCGAACATGTCCGGCAAAAGCACTTTCCTGCGTACGATCGGCATCAATACCTGTCTGGCACAGGCCGGCGCACCGGTCTGCGCGGCCTCGTTCACATGGACCTGGGTCAGGTTGGCCTGCTGCATCCGGGTGGACGATTCGTTGGAGGAAGGGCTCTCGTACTTTTACGCGGAGGTCAAGCGGCTGAAGCAACTCCTGGATGCAGCCCGCGACCGATCCGCCCCGCCGCTCCTGTTTTTGATCGACGAAATTTTCAAGGGCACCAACAACCGCGAGCGGCTCCTCGGCAGCCAAGCCTACATCCGCGCATTAACGTCGAGCAACGGCTTCGGCCTCATCACTACCCACGATCTGGAGCTGGCCGAGTTGGACAAGGAAATCGCGACCGCCGCCAACGCCCACTTTCAGGAAACGGTCGAGGCCAATGCCTTGCAGTTCGATTACCGACTGAGACCGGGCCCCTGCCCGACCACCAACGCGCTGCGGATCATGGCGCTGGAGGGCCTCCCGGTGCCGGACAGCACGGACTCGCGCTGAGCCGACAGCATGGCGCACTTGGCTTGACAGTCGTCCATCCGCCCGTTAGCATGGGCCGCCCAAGCACTGCGGCGCTTCGTTCCACACCGCGATTGCAGCAAGGAGGCCGACTCATGACAACCCCGACACAAGCAGCACTGCATTTGTTGGCGGTCGGCGCCTTCGCGCTGAGCCTAAGCGCCTGTACCACCAAAATGACGCCGAACCCGACCGACACCACATCCTCGACGACCCCCGGCGCGCACTTCACGCAAGACGGCCTGCTCAAAGCGGACCAGAAAGTCCAGGCCTTCACCGCATTCAATTTTGAACATCTGAAAGATGAGGTGGCCCGAGGGCAGGGGGAGTACGTGACGTCGCTGGGCACGCTGCTCGGGGTGCCGACGGACCGGCACCCCGAATTCTTCACCTTCGCACGGGAGCACTACCCCGTCCTGTTCACCTCCGACCGGACCACGCCAAGCGAGACGGTGGCCGCGCTCAATCAGGAATTGTCGGCTGACCCGGTCTTGGGCAAGGTCCTCGCCAGACACTAGGCCGTCAGAAGATTTTTCCCTCGACCAGTCTGATCGCCTCACGTGCGGCCCGTTCGGTCGAGTCGGCCTCGCGGGCCGCGCCGGAACGGACCGGCAGACCGTCGCGGAAGACAACGTAGTTGGACGCAACGGACGGAACGCGGGGACCCGGCAGTATGATGCCGACCAGGTTCAAGGGATCGGCGCCGGAAATCCTGACCTCCTGGGAGGGTCCACCGGCCGGCCTGGCTTTTCGCATCGCGCGGAGGGATTCCACTGCTTCCGGCAGCGCGAATTGTTCCCCGATAAAGCCGCTGACGAATCGTCCGCCTCGAACTTCCCCCCTCAACTCCATCCGCCGGTATTGCACCAGAAGATCCCTCCAAGCCAGATTGAACGATTCACGCCCGAGCAAGTCCCGAAAAACGACACCGTAGCGGCGGAGCAACTGGCGGGCCGCTTGCTCCACTGGGCTGATAGCTGATAGCTTGTCTGAGCAAGGACCAGCGGCCGGCGCTGTGCCGAGGACGCCGCGCCCGCTCGCGACCTTGCGCGCGGCGGCGACGGGGATCCAACAAGGCCCTCAAATTGTCGAATCCGTCCGCGGTGACCAGCCCCGCCGCAGTCAACTCCCAGAGGCCCTCTTCCACCTGAGAGGGGAGGTGCCCGGTGCCTGTCACGAGATCGGCAAAGAAGCTGGCCCCTCGTGACTCCAAGTGCCGTTGAAGGTCCCCGGCGACAGGGCTCAGGGCCGACGGTCCGCTAAATCCCGCCGCCTCTCCGTCGACTCCAGGCCCGAAGGCAGTCAGCAACCACGCGGCATCTTCGCGCGGGAAGAGACCGATCGGGGCGACGCTGGTCGGGACAATGGTACGGGCACGGCGCAAACGACCAAGCTCCTCCTGACGGTCTCCTTCTTGGGCCGGCTGGGAACCCAACCGAGGATGGGGAGTGAGCCGTCCCCATGCCACAAGGCCACCCAGGCAGAGACGGTCCAGCAGAGCC
>SCVQ01000318.1 GCA_004296865.1 Nitrospirota bacterium | reverse complement strand
GCTCTTCCGATCTGGTAATGCATGGCGGTACATTTTAAACAGGTCGCCATCGTCGGGGTCGGGCTCATCGGGGGCTCGCTGGGCATGGTGCTCAAGCAACGCGGCCTGGCCGACTCGGTAGTCGGCATCGGTCGCCGCGTCGAGAACCTGAAGACCGCCGTTCAGGTCGGTGCCATCGATCGGTATGTGTCCGAGGCCAGAGACGGCATCCGCGGCGCGGACCTCGTGGTGCTGGCGACGCCGGTGGATACCTACGAACGGCACCTCAAAGATTGGGGCCGCTGTTTGGAACCCGGCACCATCGTGACCGATGTCGGGAGCGTGAAGGGCCCCCTGGTGGAACAGGCGGAAGGATTGATGCCGGCCCGCGTGCATTTCGTCGGCGCCCATCCGATCGCAGGGCGTGAAAAAACGGGGGTCGCGGCCGGGTCCGTGGATCTGTTCAAGGGAGCGCGTTGCATCCTGACACCGACCGCAAAAACCGACCCAGGGGCGCTCGAAGCCGTGCGAGCGGTTTGGGAGGCCGCGGGGTCCATCGTCCTGTCGATGGATCCGGCCCTGCACGATCGGGTGCTGGGCGCAGTCAGCCACCTCCCCCATGTGGCGGCCTTCTGCCTGATCAACGCCTTGACGGACATCAAGACCGGCACGACGCCGGAACTGGATTTACTGGCTTACGCAGGCGGGGGGCTGCGCGACACCACGCGGATCGCTGCCAGCTCGCCCGAGATGTGGCGCGACATCTTCGTATGGAATCGGCAGAACGTGATCCAGATGATCGAGGTCTACGAAGCCCGTCTTCGTCATCTCAAGCAACTCATTGCCGCAGGCGACGGCCCCGGCATCGAACAAGAGCTGGAACGGGCGAAGCAGGTCAGGGAAAAGTTGTAACAACTTCATGCCACGTTTGACGATCAATCCAGGCGGACCGTTGCGGGGAACCATCTCGGTCCCCGGCGACAAGTCCATCACGCACCGCGCCATCATCCTCAGCGCGTTGGCGGAGGGAGACAGTCTCATCACCGGCTATTGCCGCGGCGAGGACTGTCTCAACACGGCACGAGCCTTCCGGGCGATGGGCGTCCGGATCGACGAACAGCCGGACCGGCTGCGCGTGTACGGCAAGGGCCTGTGGGGCCTGTCGGAACCGGAGCAACCGATCGACTGCGGCAATTCCGGCACCGGCATCCGCCTCCTGACCGGCTTGTTGGCGGGACAGGATTTCTTCACCGTCCTGACCGGAGATGAGTCCATCAGGCGCCGCCCGATGGGACGCGTGGTCAAGCCGCTGCGTGAAATGGGCGCGTCGATCGCCGGGCGCAAGGGCGGCGAACTGGCCCCGCTGGCCGTGACCGGCAGCCGCCTGCGGGGGATCGCCTACCGTTCCCCCGTCGCCAGCGCCCAGGTCAAATCTTCCCTTCTCCTGGCCGGCCTCTATGCCGAGGGGACGACGTGCATCACCGAGCCACGGCCATCGCGTGACCATACGGAACGCATCTTCCGGTACTTTGGGATTCCGGTGACGGTGGAGGGATCGTCCGTATCCTTGCCTGGCCGTCCGATCGGATGGGGCGGGGCCAAAGAACTGGCCGTGCCGGGAGACCTGTCCGCCGCAGCCTTCTTCCTCGTGGGCGCCACGATCGTCCCTGGCTCCGACGTGACGATCACCGGGGTCGGCGTGAATCCCACGCGGTCCGGGCTGCTGGAGATCCTGAGCGAAATGGGCGCCAATATCCATGTGGCCAACCAGCGGGAACAAGCCGGAGAGCCGGTCGCAGACCTGCACGTTCGCGCCGCCTCCCTGCGCGGCATCCGCATCGGCGCCGAACGAATTCCTCAGGCCATCGATGAATTTCCCATCTTGTGCGTGGCAGCCGCCGTGGCGGAAGGCGACACCATCGTCACGGGGGCCACGGAACTACGAGTCAAAGAAAGCGACCGCATCGCAACCATGGCGGCCGAATTGAAGAAGATGGGCGTCACGACCGCCGAGACTCCGGATGGATTGATCATTCAAGGCTCACGCGATCGTCGCTTCCGTGGCGCTTCCTGTACCAGCCATGGCGACCACCGTGTGGCGATGTCCCTTGCCATTGCAGGCCTCATCGCTGACGCTCCTTCCCGAATAGAAGAGACGGCATGCATCGAAACATCGTTTCCAGGGTTCGATGACAAGGTCTCGGAATTATTGACAAAACGTTGACCGAGTTTATAATACACAGCCAGCGTCCTAAAACGACCGACGGACATCTGCGCGAGCGGCGTTTGCTCGTCACGATTGACGGTCCTGCCGGAGCCGGCAAGAGCACGGTCGCGAAGCTGCTCGCGTTGCGTTTAGGGTATCTCTATCTCGACACCGGAGCGCTCTATCGCGCCGTGGCCTGGAAAGTGCGGACGTCCGGCGTCGATCCCTCGGACCACGAAGCGGTGGCGAAACTCCTGCCCTCGACCACGGTGACGATGGAGTATCACCCCGAACGGGCGCGAGTGTCCGTGGAGAAGCAGGATGTGACCGAGGAGATCCGGACGCCGGAGATCAGCCGGCTGGCTTCCGTCGTTTCGGCCATTCCCGCGGTGCGCGAATGGCTCCTCCCGGTCCAACGCCGGATTGGGTCGGCCGGCGGGGTGGTCGCAGAGGGACGGGACCTGGGGACCAGGGTCTTTCCCGCCGCCGAGGTGAAATTTTTTCTGGAAGCCGATATGGAGGTCCGGGCAGCCAGGCGGCATCGTGAATTGACCACAGCCGGTCATGCCGCCCCGCTGAACGAAACGCGCCAGGATATCCAGACCCGCGATACGCAGGACCGTTCCCGGGACATCGCCCCGCTCGTGCCGGCGTCCGACGCCAGCGTGGTCGACACCTCGGACCTGACGGTGGAACAGGTCGTCGATCGCATGATGGCCGTCATTGCAGCCAAACTGTGAGCGCGGTTGTTTATTGGTGCCTCTGGTGTGTGTGCAATCTGACGGCCCGGCTGCTTTTTCGGTTTCGGACGGTCGGCGAAAGACATCTTCCGAAGCGCGGCGGGGTGTTGATCGCGGTCAACCACGCCAGTTATTTGGATATCCCGCTCGTCGGCTGCGGGCTTCGCCGACGGGCCTGGTACTTGGGCCGGCAGGATTTGTTCGGCCCTCGCTGGGTGAAAGCAATCTGTCGTTGGCTCGGTTGGATTCCCATCCGGCTGAATCGATTGGACCGTGAGGGCTTCGGCAAAGCGGTCAGCCTGATCAAGGGCGGAAAGGTGGTGGTGATTTATCCGGAAGGGACCCGAACTCCGGATGGGCGGTTGCGACCCGGGAAACCGGGGATCGGGGTCATCGTGGAGGAAACCGGCTGCCCGGTCGTTCCGGCCTATATCGCCGGGGCCTATGAAGCCTTGCCCGTGGACGCCGCCCGGATACGCTGCCACCCGGTGCAGGTGACCTTTGGGAAGCCGATCGACTTCTCGGCAGAGACGCAGCGCTACACAGGGAAGGAATTTTATCGACACGTGAGCCGGACCGTGATGGAACGGATCGCCGAGTTGGGGCAGGTGCCCTCGCCGGTTGACCGCGCCGCCCGTTCGGCGACCCCGCCTCTCAACGCTGAGTGAGGCAGGGGGTTGCATAACCATCAGCACCCGACCGCGGTCGGAGACGCAGAGGATTAGGAATCACACGCATGGACATGGCAACGAAGCAGACAGGCGAGGAATTGGACCGGGGGGCGCTGGCCGCCTTGTACGAAGAAACCTTCCGGAACTTCGAGGAAGGCACGATCATCGAAGGCTGCATCGTCGCAGTCGGCAAAGACAAGGTGGTCGTGGACATCGGCTACAAATCGGAAGGCATCATCCCGGGAGACCAATTCTCCAACGAGGAACTCAAGGGCATCAAAGTGGGCGACCGGCTCAAGGTCTACATCGAGGACCGGGAGGATGCCGACGGCAACCTCGTCCTGTCGAAAGAAAAAGCCGACAAGATGAAGGTCTGGGAGGAGTTGGAACAAGCGTACAAGGACGAGAAGATCGTCGACGGGCGCATCGTCTCCCGCATCAAAGGCGGCATGATGGTGGACATCGGCGTCAAGGCCTTCCTCCCCGGCTCCCAGATCGATCTGCACCCGGTGCGCGACTTGGACGGCCTGGTCGGCAAAACGTTCCCCTTGAAGATCATCAAGATCAACCACCGCCGCGGCAACGTCGTCGTGTCTCGTCGCGTGCTGCTGGAAGAAACTCGCGACAAGAAGCGGCAGACGACGCTGTCCACGCTCAAGGAAGGGCAGTTGATCCAGGGCACGGTCAAGAACATTACCGAGTACGGCGCCTTCATCGACCTGGGCGGCATCGACGGATTGCTGCACATCACCGACATGTCCTGGGGCCGGGTCGGCCACCCCTCCGAACTGTTCGCCATCGGAGACAAAGTGGAAGTGATGGTCCTGAAATATGACCGCGAGACCGGCCGGATCTCCCTCGGCGTCAAGCAGAGGGGCTCCGACCCCTGGAGCAACGTCGCAGCGCGGTACCCGATCGGGACCCGCGTGCGCGGGAAAGTCGTCAGCCTGACCGACTATGGAGCCTTCATCGAACTGGAGCCCGGCGTCGAAGGGCTGGTGCACGTCTCGGAGATGTCCTGGACCCATGAAGTGCGGCATCCCTCGCGCCTGGTGTCGGTGGGCGATCAAGTGGAAGCCGCCGTCCTGAACGTGGACCCCAATAACCGGAAGATTTCCCTCGGCATGAAACAGACCGCCCCCAATCCGTGGGACATGGTGGAGGCAAAGTATCCGGTCGGGACCCGTATCCAGGGCAAGGTTAAGAGCCTGACCGACTTCGGCGCCTTCATCGGCCTGGACGAAGGGATCGACGGCCTGATTCACATTTCCGACATGTCCTGGACCAAGCACATCAAGCACCCCTCCGAACTCTTCAAAAAGGGGCAACAGGTGGAGGCGGTGGTCTTGCGGATCGACAAGGAAAAAGAGCGGCTCTCGCTCGGCTACAAGCAGTTGACCCGCGATCCCTGGGACGACGAGATCCCGCAACGGTACCGGGTCGGGACCGCCACGATCGGGAAGGTGTCCAAGCTCACGGACTTCGGCGTGTTCGTGGAACTCGAGTGCGGCGTGGAAGGATTGATCCACATCAGCGAGAGCGGGCTCGAACCGCAGGCGCGCCTGGAGGAGAAATTCAAGCTCCAGGACGAAGTCTCGGCCAAGATCATCAAGGTGGATCGGGACGAGCGGAAGATCGCGTTGAGCCTACGTGAACACGTGCTGGATTCCGAGCGGAAACAGGTGGACGAGTACCACTCGACACAAGGCGCGCTGGATCAAACGCTGGGCCGAGCGGCAAAAAAGACCAAGAAGCGGAATGACCCCGATCAGGAGAACTCGTGAGGATGACAGCGTCCATCGAGAGGCCGCACTCCCATGACTGAGCAGACCGCTGCCCCGGCACCGCGACGCTGGAAGCCCCTGCGGATTTTCCTGTGGGTCCTACTCACCGGGTTTCTGCTCGTGGTTCTGGTCAACGTCCTCTCGCCGGACCTGGATCTGTCCGGGGAGGACCGAGTCGCCCTGATCCGGGTCGAGGGGGTGATTCTGGACGCCCAACAGACGGTCGGCGACTTGAAAAAGTTCGGCGAGAGCCCGACGGTGAAGGCCATCGTGCTGCGCATCGACAGCCCCGGCGGCGGCGTCGTGCCGTCGCAGGAAATCCACGACGCAGTCAAGCGCGTGCGCAACACGAACAACAAGGCGGTGGTCGCGTCCATGGGGACCGTGGCGGCGTCGGGCGGCTACTACATTGCCGCCGCCACGGACCGCATCTTCGCCAATCCCGGCACCCTCACCGGGAGCATCGGCGTCATCATGGAGTTGGCCAACCTGGAAGGGCTCCTCAAGAAAATCGGAGTGGAGAGCGTGGTGGTCAAGAGCGGACGCCATAAGGACATCGGCTCCCCGTTCAGGAAAATGAACCAGGACGACCGCCGCATCCTCCAGTCGGTCATGGACGACGTGCATAGCCAGTTCATCGAGGCGGTGGCGGAAGGACGCTCGCTCGACGTGGGGGAGGTGCAGACGCTGGCCGACGGGCGCATTTTCACCGGACGGCAGGCCAAAGAAGCCAAGCTGGTGGATGAGTTGGGCAACCTGGAGGACGCCATCAAGTTGGCGGGGGAGATGGCCGGGATCGAGGGAGAGCCGAAAGTCGTGGAGCCGCGGCGACGGTTCTCGATCCGCGAGTTCCTCGAAAGCCATTTGTTCGGCCCGCTCCCTCAGCTGGATTTTCACACTGGGGTCAGCCTGAAGTACCTGATGGCGTTCTGAACGGGGAGCGGTCAGCCTTCAGCAATCAGCTCCCAGAAACCCGGCGGATGCGGTCTCCAAGCTGAAAGCTGACCGCTGATAGCTCAAAAAGGAGGCGGACGGATGACGAAAGCACAGATCATTGAGCGGGTCGCGCAAGAGGTCACGACTCTCACCAAGCGGCAAGCCGAGGTGGTGGTCAACACGATTTTCAACAGTGTCCGGAATTCCCTTCAGAAAGGGGACAAGACCGAGATTCGCGGGTTCGGCAGTTTCCGCTTGCGAGCCCGGCGCATGAAGGAGGGACGCAACCCCAAGACCGGTGCCACGGTTGCGGTCCCGGCCAAAAAAGTCCCGTTCTTCAAGGCCGGCAAGGAACTCAAGGACCTCCTGAACCAATAAACGCGGCGACTGGGAAGACTCATGGGCATGCTTGATTCAAACGGACCGGCTGCGGCATCCGACATCGTCTGGACCGAGGACGCGCTCGAGCGTATGGAGCGGGCGCCGGTGTTCCTCCGTGGGATGGTCAAACGCCTGGCTGAAAAGAAGGCCAGGGAGTTCGGTTATCCGCAGATCACCGGGGAAATACTGGACCGGTTCAAGGGGCAGATGATGGGCCGCATGGGCGGCGAGGCGGGCATGGCGGCCGCTGCCGACCAGATGGCGCAGGGCAAGCTGCCCTGGACTGCGGCGGCCAAGGAGCGGCTCCAAACCGTTCCCGAGTTCATGCGCTCCATGACGCAGCAAATCGCCGAAGAACTGGCCAAGGAAGGCGGCCACCTGGAAGTCAACGTCGAGTTGTTCGAACGGGTGGAGGCGCTGGGCGACTTACAGGACAAGGGCGGACCGCCGATGGAATGGAGCGACGGCGCCAAGGCCAGACTCCACGAAAAAATCCGGCAGTCCCCCCCCATCGCCATGGACTTCGTCACCGACATGTTGACGCGGGACACCGAGGACCTCGCCCGCGAGAAGGGCTTGACCCGCATCGACGAACAGGCGCTGGACCTGCTCTGGGACGCCCCGCAAGCCAAAGTGGCCTGGACTGATGAGGCCTGGAAGCGCCTGCACACGTCGCCGGATTTCGTCCGGAGCGGCATCCGGAAAGCGGCCGAACGGCGGGCGCGAAAACTGGGACTGCGCGAGATCGATTCGGACCATCTCACCAAGTTCCGCAACGAAGCGATGATGAAGGCCGTCAAGCGCATTCGGAGCTTCGGCTACAAGGAACTGACCTTCGACGCCTTTGAGACCGCGCTTCAGAAGACCAAGCGCCTGCAGGGCAACGAACAGGCCGAAAAACGCCTGGGAGAAATCCGTGAGCACTTCAAGGCCCCGGAGACGAAGAAGCCCGAAGGCGGGACGCTGGGAGCAGACTTGATGGATCGTTTTCGGAAGTACCTGAAAGGTGAAGGTCCCCTCTAGGCGATCGTCGGTGCGGTCACGGCCCGATCGCGCGTTGCCGGAGTCACGATGAAAGCAGCCTGCCTGGCCGTCGCGATGGTGCTGTTGACCGGCTGCGCAACCGCCTTGAAGCAAGAAGGCTGGTGCCTCGCCAGTCTGACACCCGACTATCTCCAAGCCCAAGAAGAATTGTCGTCCCTGGAAGCCTCATGGCACAGGGCGATGGACAGGCGCAATGCGGCGCTCAACGCCATTCCCTCACGCCCCACAGCCAAGACAGCCACCGCCCCACACTCGGATCCAGCAATTTCGTTCGAAGCCAACACCCCGGGAGAGGCCAGGCGGACAGCACGGCAAGCCTGGATGGTTCGGCAGGACTACGTTGGGCAGGATCAACCGTCTCCGTCCACGAACGAGGCCTACGCAAATCTTGCCGAAGCCAGGGCTCGCTACCAGCCGATGCTGCTGTGGTATGGCAAAGTCTACGAACGGGTGCGTACCCGCATGGATGAAGAAGAGATTCTCTCCGAGGTCCGCATGGTGCTCCTCCCCGGACCCGGCGTGATTTTTTACCCGCTGATTCGCTGGAACATCCACTCCGTGTTCTGGGATGGGACCGACCCGGACGCCGAATCAGACCCGGTGACTCGCTATTGCACGGACCGCCTCTCCGCCATCGTGGCCGTAGCGGATCGAACGCCCCATCACGTGGAGTAGCCGCAAGGATTGTCTCTGGAATGCACACACCAGCAGAGGATCGGTCGTCCGGTCATAAGGACAGGGCCGGCTGCTCGACCTTCCCTTGCCCTTGGCACGCGGCGACATGGCGCAAGACCGAGAGACCGAGGCACGACTCAACGCGCAGCCGTCTGTTTGGGCCAGAACTTGTGCCGGATTTGCGGGAGCTGGACGTTTTCGAAGTTCGGGATGTCGTAGAGGCACCGGTCGATGGTCTCGACTTCTTCCGGCGTCAATTCCAAGACCACAGCCTTTTTCCAAAACTGGTCCATGGCGAAATAATCGCCGGTGGTCGGTTTTTCGGCGAGCAGCGCCTGCATTTTCTTGAACCCCGCAGTTTCCACTCCGGGGACCCGGCCCTTGTTCTTGTCAATGCACCATTTGAGAACTTCTGCGACTCCATACATGGTCAATTCGATTTTGACTTTCTCCGCCATTGGATCCTCCTGAAGTTGTGCCGGTATTCTACCGCAGTCGCTCGGTATTCTTCTAGAGGGAAGCTGGGGCATCGTCAGCCGCGCCGGTTCCTGTCCGCTCCGGCATCAGAAGCCGCACGGTTTGGGTATGGACGACGTGCGGTTGCGAACCGAGGACAGCCTTTGTATACTCTCTTGCGCAAGAAGGCCCGTTCGAGATTCTCGCACCTTGCCGCTTCCGGTCGGCACCCGACGTACGGCGCCCTCCGATGGGTCGAACGCGGGATCGGCAGGTGATCCCCTGATGCAATACCTGCTCACCATACCTTCAACTTGTGTCAGAGCCTTTGCCCTCCGCTTCCTCATGACTGCGGCCTTGACTGCGGCAGTGGGGTGCGTCCCTAAAGACTCTTACGTCCCGCCCGACCTCTTTTATCTCTTTGCCAGTTACCAGGTGGGCAAGAACCCGACGGCCGTCGCAACGGCCGATTTCAACCAAGATGGCTTCACCGATCTGGTGACGACCAATATCGGGAACGATTCGCTGTCGGTCCTGTTTGGGAACGGGGATGGCACGTTCAAGGAGCAGGTCCAGATCGACGCAGCCAGGGAGCCCCGCGCCTTGGCCCTTGATGACTACAACGGGGACGGCCGCACGGACCTGGCCGTGGCCTGCTCAGGCAGCGATCAGGTCGCCATTTTCCTCGGCCTTGCGAACGGGACGTTCGGCGTGGGTCAGCGGTACATGGTGCACAAGATTCCGGTCTCCATTGCCAGCGGCGACTTCAACGGAGATCGAAAGCCCGACTTGGCCGTCGCGTTACGCAACGACAAAGTCAAAATCCTTTTGGGCAACGGCGACGGCTCCTTCGCGGAAGGGCCGCTGTATGAATACGGCGACACCCCGACCTCGATCGCGGTGGCTGACTTGAACCAAGATGGCACGCCGGACCTCGCGGTCTCCAACGGAGGCCCGATGAGCAGCGCCGTTTCGATCTGGCTCGGAAACGGGGACGGCACGTTCCGCACCCCGACGGACTATCGGACCGGCAAACGGCCCTTGGTCGTGGCTTTCGCCGACTTCAACAGCGACCAACGGATCGATCTTCTGGTCGTGAATGGTGAGATGGACACGTTCACCACGTTTCTAGGGAACGGGAACGGCACGTTCCAAGAGGGGAAAGAGTCCGGGGCCGATGCGGGCCCGGTATACGGGCTGGCGAGAGACTTCAACGGCGATCACTTGCCGGACGTCGCGATCGTCAATATTCAGTCGAGCAATCTCTCCATCCTCTTCGGACGCGGGGACGGCACGTTCCACTATCCGCCGATGAACTACAAGACGAAGGGCGGCCCCTTTGCCATCGCCACCCTCGGACTCACCGCCAAGCAGGAAGGAGAGCCCGGATTGGTCATCGCAAACAACGGAGCCGGCAGCATTTCCATTTTTCTTCACCGTGGCTTGAAAGGGCAGGGCGCACCCCCGGCGCCGGCACCTTCCTAAGCAGCCTCCATCCTCGTCGATGTCGCGCACGCGGCCTCGTCTCGCGCCGCAGACCATCGCGGTCCCGTTCGGCTCTCTTCCTTGACACCCATTGGTTGCTGAGCTAGATTGACCGAAAGAGACCTCAGCATGAGCAGCGTCGTGATGTTGCCTAAACGAGGTCGGGATGGGACTTGGTGAGAACATTCTTCTGGTGGTTCGGCATGGGCGCACTCACGACCCTCTCGGTACTGATGGTGCAGGGGGGGGTGCGCGACTTGTTTTATGACACGCATCCCAGCGGCAGCGCCTATTTGAGTTTCGCGACCACGATCTTCGGTGGAGGTCTGTTGGCAGGCTGTCTCGCCTTGATCATGGCCCGCCTCAGGTGAGTCGCGACGTTCGACTTGACAGTGTGCCGGCGAACAAGGTAGAAGCACCCCGCGCGGGCTCGGCAGGCGAATCAGGGTCTCGGATGCAGGCGGAAATGACCCTCACCGGATACAGCGATGAATTGCCTCAAATGCAACGGGTTCATGATGGTCGAGCGCCAGTACACGCTGCTCAACCGACGGCTGTACGCACGCTGCCTCAATTGCGGGTTCTGGCTGGACTTGGCGGACCTGTTGCGGTTTTTTCACAAAGTCATCGACAGTGGGGTTCGTGGCTCCAAGATTCGTGAGACGTTCACGCTCTAACCTTCATCCGACGCGGCACCTCCAATGGCTGTCGGCGCCTGCTCTCGCGGCCGCTGTGCTGGCCGTGCTGCTGTGTTCTTCCCCGTCAGAGGCTGCGTCCGACCGCTCTCCATCCCTCTCTGCCTCACCCGTCAGCTTCGTCGAGAGATCTCGGCCCTTCAGACTATCCCGTGGGCATGAACCTGCAGCCCACAGCATTCTGCTCAAAGACCTCACGTCGGGCAAGACGCTGTACGAGTATGAATCCGACCGAAGGCTTTCCCCGGCCAGCCTGACCAAGATCATGTCGGCCCTGGTCATTTTGGAATATGGACAACTCCAGGACCACGCCACCGTGAGCCGCAAGGCCGCCGCCGCCCCGAGGACCCATCTACGACTTCGGGCCGGGCAGGTCTTTCGCCTCGAGGATCTCTTGAAAGCCATGTTGATCACCTCCGCCAATGATGCCTGCCTGGCGGCCGTCGAACACGTGGCAGGATCCGAGGAACAGTTTGTCGACCTAATGAATGCAAAGGCCGGCACACTCGGACTGGCAGGTACTCATTTCAGCAACGCCTGCGGCTTTGACGCCCCCAATCACTACGCCACCGCAACCGACCTGGCTAAGCTGAGTGAGATCGCTCTACAAAACCCGATCTTCAAGGCCTTGGTGCGGGAAGAAATCGAGGTCATCAGCGCCGTCAACGTGAATCGGTCTTTTCTGCTCAAAACCACCAACCGGTTGCTTGGCCGGATGCCGGGCGTCGAGGGCGTCAAGACGGGCTTCACTTCCCGCGCCGGTCGCTGTCTGATCGCCAAGGTCTCTCAGGACGGCAAGGAACTGCTCCTGGTCCTGCTCCATGCCAACCGTCGCTGGAACACCGCCACCAGCCTGATCAATTATGGTCTTCAGTCGGTCGATGGACCGGTCGGCAGCATCAGATAGGATCGACAGAGGGTGTGCGCGGGAGGGACCGTGGACCTGCGTAAGGAAACACCGCCGTGCGTCCGGCTCTAGTGCGGAAGCTCAAACTCGATGTTCACGTCCTTGCCGAGGTAGTTCACCAGAAAACCCTGCTTCTCGTAATTCAACAACGCCCCCATCACGTTTTCGTCCCCGTAATCCTCTTTGCCCAGCAGCTTGCGGATATCGTCCGGGCTCTCACTGTTGAGGACGCTCCGAAAGATGCCCCGCACCTTGTAGGCGAAGCGGTTATTGATGAAGATCAAATTGACCTTCCCGTCCATCAACCGCACGCCCGCCATGGGCCCGGTGGGTTTGCGCTGGTCCAACAGCAGAATAAAGGTCGCCTCCTGTTCCGCCTTGATACCCGGAATTTTTTCGTTGACCAGAATATCCACCGCTTTGCTCTCAGGATCGCCGAGCTTCACGCCGAAAAGAGATATGTCCGCGCTCTTGAGCAGCTTGGGATCCATCACATCGTTCTTGCTGAGCTCGTAGGGTTCAGCCCCCGCCAATCCCGCAGTCCCAACGAGAACCGACAATCCCACCAAGGCCAGCAAGATCGGCCACTGTTTCCCTTTCATCGATTCCTCCTTGCCCCCTCTTCCGGCACAACGCGCAGGCGTCCGCTACGCTCCACGGCGCCCCGTAAACACAAGAAAATCCCGCGCATTGTAGCGGACGAAGTCTGAACTTGCAAGACAACCCGGGACTGCCATTCAGCAGAAACACGGCAAGCAGAGGAGCCTCAACCGGCCGAACGGACACGTGGCCGACCGGCGAGGCTAGGCTCCACGTCCAACTCCAGTAAGGTCGTCCGGCACAGGCGGATGAACTCTTGCGCCGCTCTGCCCAGGTGACGATTGGCTAGATGGGCCAACCCCACCGGATGCTTCGGCGCCGGAGCATAAAGGTCGATCACGCGCAACGCATTGCCGCGAAGCCGCTGCCGCACATAGAGCTCCGGCAGGATGGTCAGGCCGGCCCCCTGCTTGACCGCCTCCAGAATGCCTTCCGGTGCGGTCATCTCGATGGAGACATGAGGCTGCACCCCTGCCTCGGCACATTCTGCTTCGATCATTTTGCGCAGACAGTAATCGGCCGGCATCAGCACCAGCGGAAACTTGGCTAAGTCCTTCATCCGCATCCGAGGGACCGCAGGTCGAAAGCCCATCGGGGCGACGAGGACCAGTGTCTCATCAAACAGACGCACCGTGGCAAGTCGCGCATCGTCCAGCGGGAGCAAGCAGAGCCCCAAGTCAAGCCGGTGAGCCAGCAGGTCCGCGACGATGTCGGAGGACGGCTGGGCATGCACCTGGAGATGGACCTTGGGGAAGCATTCTCGGAACCGGCAGACCAGTGGGGGAATGAGGTAAGAATTCACGGTGGACAAGGCCCCGACGATCAGACGGCCTCGCTCCGCCCCCTTCAACTCCTGGATCGCCTGCACGCCCTGTTCGAGATCCCCCAGAACGCGCGCGGCGTGCTCGCGCAGGATCTGCCCGGCCTCGGTCAAGGCCACGTGCCGGCCCAACCGATCGAAGAGGGGTAAGCCGACCTCATCTTCCAGCGCTGCAATCTGAACCGACAAGGACGGCTGAGACACATGGACCGCTTCGGCGGCTCGTGTGAAGCTCTGCTGTTCGGCCACTGCCAGGAAGTACCGCAATTGCCTCATCTCCATAGCCATCCTCCGTTCGTTCGAATTTATCTATAGCTTAAAAGTATTGATTCTATCAAAACTATATATTGGACCTATCGATGATAGGGCGGATACCATCCCCTCGTCAACGCCAAAACCGTTCACCAACAAAGGAGGGGCGCACAGTGCAATACCGACACAAGTTCATCAGCACGGGAATTCTGGTCGGGTTTTTCCTGGGGGCCGTCGGCTGCGCAGGCCCGGAGCCACCGACCAAATCGCTCTACGACCGGCTGGGCGGGAAGCCGGCCATCACGGCTGTGGTGGACCAGTTCGTCGCCAACGTGGCCGGCGACGCCAAAATCAACGGGCGCTTCGCCACCACGGACACCCCGAAGCTGAAGAAACATCTGGTCGACCAGGTCTGCACAGCTTCCAGCGGTCCCTGCGTCTATACAGGCCGGGATATGAAAGCAACGCACGCCGGCATGAGGATCTCCTCCGCGGATTTCAGCGCGCTGGTGGAGGACCTCGTGAACGCGCTCAACCACTTCAAGGTTCCGGAACGGGAAAAGAGCGAGTTGCTGGGGTTGCTGGGGCCCATGAAGAAGGACATCGTCGAGTTGCCGTGACCCAACACGTTGCCGTCTACAGCGATTTCAACTGTCCCTTTTGCTACGCCCTCAACGAACGTCTGGGGACATGGGGAGACCTGGAGAAAATTACGTGGCGGGGCGTCCAGCACGCCCCCCATCTCCAGGTCCCCATGGCTCCCTGGCGCGCCGACATGGCAGAGGACCTGTGGGGCGAGGTCCAAGCCGTCCGGAGGCTGGCCCCCGAACTCCCGATCACGGTCCCGACCGGGAAACCAAACACCGCCGAGGCCATACGGGCTGTGGCCGCGTTCAAGGACCTGCTGTACCGGGCGTTGTGGTGCGAGGGTGCTGATATTTCCGACCCCGCCACCATTGCCTACCTGGCTGAGAAGGCTGGGC
>SCVQ01000317.1 GCA_004296865.1 Nitrospirota bacterium | reverse complement strand
TACTTGCGTCGCGAGTTGGAGAAGTTGAAGACGCGGCATCGGCTGATCGGCGATGTCCGGGGCCTGGGACTGCTGATCGGCATCGAATGCGTCCGCGACCGCGACACGAAGGAGATGGCGATCCAGGAACGGAACGACATCGTTCAGCGGTGTTTCCGCAAGGGCTTGCTCCTGCTCGGGGCCGGCCAGAACGTGATCCGGATGGCGCCGCCTCTCGTGATCACCAAGCGAGAGGCCGATGTGGCGTTGGAGATTCTGGATGCAGTGCTCACGGACGTTGAAGGACGTTGACCGGGGGAGAGGGAGTCGTTCCAGGGGCCTGTTGTGGGGCGTCTGTCTCCTTCTGGCCGGTCTCTCGCTCGCTCCGTCCGGGGCTGCTGCCGATAAGGTCTCCGGTCGCCTCTCGGTGAAGGATGTCCTGACCGTGCCGAGTCGTCCTGTAAGGATTGAGGCCCGCTTGGTTCGCGAGGGCCTGCTTGGGCCGACCGGGTTGGGGGGGGAGCAGCTCGAATTGATCGTGGGAGGGAAAAGCGCGGGCCACGCGATGACCGGAGGAGACGGGCGGGCGTTGTTCGACTATACCCCGAGGATGCGGGGCAATCATGTGATCACGGTCCGACTGGCTGCCACGAAGCGGGTGGACAGTTCTGAGGCCAGCGCCATGTTGGCATGTTGGGAACGTCGTCGCCCCATCCTCTTGGTGGACATGGCGGCGCTGACCGAGGAGGCCGGAGCCCCCATCGCGTCCACACCGCCTCTTCCCGCCGTACCCTCCTTGCCGATCAACGTCCATCGACGGGATCGTCCGGCTCCGGTTCCCGATGCGGCCGATGAACTCAAGCGGCTTTCGGACTATTACTTCAACGTGATCTATCTGTCTCGATCCGGCCAGGGTGGAACTCCTTCAGGAGAAGACGAGCGGGCCTGGCTTCGGCAGCATCGGCTTCCGCCCGGGCTCTTAGTGGTGGTGCCATCAGGACAAGCAGCCCTGGCTGGGCTGATTGACCGGATGAGGGCCGAGGGCTGGGCTAATCTCAAGAGCGGGGTCGGACGGACCGCTGAGTTTGCCTCGGTGCTGGTGGAACATCGAATGGACGTGGTGCTGATTTCGGTCTCGAAGGATGAACCCTTGCCGAAAAAAGCTTACGTGGCAAAGGATTGGAAAGAGGTCAGGAAGAAGCTCCAGGCCTGAGCGGCGGCTGAAAGCGGGCGCCGGCTCCCCTTTTATTTTGGCGCCGCTTCCTTTAAAATGCAGTGACATCCTCTGCTGTGGCGATCCTGCCAGTCGACGCATAAGGTAACGAGGCTCCTGCCGATGCGGGCAAAGACCAGTTTTTTCTGCCAATCGTGCGGGCATCAGGCGCCGCGATGGCTGGGACGGTGCCCGGATTGCAGTAATTGGAACAGTTTCCGAGAAGAGCGAGTCGCGCCGGCTGGCAAGCGAAATCCGGCAGCCTCCTTGACGGCCCTCTCCAAGGCCACGTCCATCGAGACGATCGAGGTGGTGGGGGAGAATCGTTTGCGGACGGAGATCGGGGAATTCGACCGGGTCCTGGGTGGCGGGGTCGTGCCAGGGTCGGTGATCCTGATCGGAGGCGATCCCGGCATCGGCAAGACGACGTTGCTGCTGCAGACCCTCCCACGGCTGGCCTCGGTCGGGGAGAAAGTCCTCTACGTGTCCGGGGAGGAGTCTCCCAGTCAGATCAAGATGCGGGGGCAACGGCTGGGCGTGCATGACCCCAGCCTCTATGTGCTGGCTGAAACCTCTCTCGAAGAGATCCTCAAGACGGTCCAGGAAATCCAGCCTGCGGCGATGGTGGTGGATTCGATCCAAACGGTCTCCACGGACCAGATCACGTCCGCCCCAGGCAGCATCAGCCAGGTCCAGGAAGTGGCCGGCCAACTCATGTGGTTCGCCAAGCGGAGCGGGGTGCCCGTTTTTATCATTGGCCATGTCACGAAAGAAGGCGCCATCGCTGGCCCTCGCCTCCTCGAGCATATCGTGGACACGGTGCTGTACTTCGAGGGAGACAAGGGCCATACCTATCGGATCTTGCGTGCGGTGAAGAACCGCTTCGGCTCGACGAACGAGATCGGGGTCTTCGAGATGAAGGACGTGGGGCTGGAAGAAGTCGGCAACCCCTCGGAATTGTTTCTGGCTGAGCGACCTGAACAGAGTACGGGCTCGGTGGTCGTTTCCAGTCTCGAAGGGTCCAGGCCGATCCTCGTTGAATTGCAGGCCTTGGTCACGGCGACCGGGTACAGCATGTCGAAGCGCATGGCGAACGGGGTGGAACTCAACCGGGTTGCCTTGTTGCTGGCCGTGATGGAAAAGCGATTCGGGCTGCACTTGTCGGGCCAGGATGTCTATGTGAACGTCGTGGGCGGGATGACGATCGACGAGCCGGCGATTGACCTGGGGATCGTGGCGGCGGTCACGTCGAGCCTTCGCGAGCGGCCGATCGACCACCGGACGGTCGTGTTGGGCGAAGTGGGGCTGGGCGGCGAAGTGCGCGCGATCAGCCAGGCGGACCTCCGCATCCGCGAAGCGGCGAAAATGGGGTTCCAGCGGTGCGTCTTGCCCGAGCGTAATCTGCTGAAGCTCGAGCCGATTGCGGGGATGGAATTACTGGGAGTCCGGGAAGTCGGCGAGGCGCTGGATGCCCTGTTGCCATGAAGACGAGGACACAGGGACCATGCAGACCGTAGGCGGACGGATGTCCTCGATTGCCTGGGGCGCGTGGGTGATACTGCCTTTTCTGCTGGCCGGGTGCGCCACATGGACGTGGCGCGAAACGCCTCCCTTGAAAGAAGCGACGGCCGGGCAGTTGACCGAGTTGTTGCGGGAGCGAGAAGCGGCGATCCAGACCATGAAGGGACTGTTCAGGCTGCAAGTCAAAGGGCCTGGGATTCTATTGGCGCAACGAGTGGAGGGGGCGATGTTCTACCGCCGTCCCAATGCGCTCAGGCTTCAGGGGTTCAACCATGTCGGCGGGTCGCTCTTTGATTTGGTCCTGGCGGATGAGGTCTATCGGCTGCGCCTGCCCGGGCAGGTCTTTACCGGGAGGCTGGACGCGTTGTCGCGCACGGACACAATCGGACGGCCGTTGCAACTGAGCGTCCTGGCCGTGAGTGGTGCAGTGGGAACAGCGGCGGTTTCGAAAGGGGCGGTCGTCTCGCTTTCGGAAGACGGCGACCTGTACCGACTCGATGTCCTGGCTCCGGGGAGCGAGGGGCTTGCCCAAACAAGCCGGCCCGTTCGCCGCATCTGGTTTGAGCGACAGACGCTGCAGGTGGTTCAAGAAGATCGCCTGACAGGGGAGGGTGAGGTGGAAGTCGCCGTGCGGTTCGAGGACTTTCGCCCGCTTGCCCTTCCTATGAAGAACCTGGCCCTCTCGACGGAGATTCCGGCAGAGGCCTCCCCCATGCTCAAACCCTTTAAGGTGACGATACAGGATGGGCAGGGGCAGGGTACGCTGCAGCTCACGTTTCACGAGATCGTGCCGAATCCTGACCTCAAGCCGGAGGACCTCGGGGCCCTCGCTGGAAGCCGCGCGCCTGCGCGGGTACCGGCACTGGCCGCCCGGCATGGCAGTCAAGAAGGCAAGGTGGAGTTGCGATGAAACTCTTGGCGATCGAAACCGCCACGCCGCAGCAGAGTGTGGCGATCCTCGACGGGACGACCGTGCTGGGTCGCGCAGATGAAGATGCCAAGGGGAAACATGCCATGAAGCTGATCCCCATGATCGATCGGCTCCTCCAAGCGACCGGGCTGACGCTCGCGGAGCTGGATGGGCTGGCCGTGTCCATCGGCCCCGGTTCTTTCACCGGCCTGCGCGTCGGCCTCGCCACGGCCATGGGATTTCGATCGGTCACGGGGTTGCCCCTCGCGGCGGTGCCGACGTTGGATGCGATGACCTGGAACGTTCGACATGTGGACCGACTCCTCTGCCCGGTCTTGAAGGCTCGGACAGGAGAAGTCTACTGGGGTTTCTATCGATGGACGAGTGCCGGTATGTTGGTGCGCGTGACGGAGGAACAAATCGGCTCCCTGGAGGCCTTGGCCAGGTCCATCGAGGGCTCCACGCTGATGCTGGGGGATGGATGGCTGATTTAT
>SCVQ01000316.1 GCA_004296865.1 Nitrospirota bacterium | reverse complement strand
TATCCCCGGCGGGCTGCCACCGAAGGGCTGCCCTTTGCCGCGGAGAAAACGATCCAACATAATGTCCAGGGACGGTGCCGGTTGGCGCCAAAAGGATAGCGGGGTCATCAGCGGGGGGACCATGGGAAGGGTTGCGCGGACAGCGGTCATCATGATGGTGCTGATGGGGGCATGGTCGATTACGGCCCGTGACGTCCTGGCTCTGTCTGTGGAGGAGGCCATGCAGACGGCGCATCTGCTGGCGGACTTGCTGGATGCGGGACGAACCGTGATCGACCGGAGCGAGGACCTGATCAATGACCCGCGCAAAGGCGAGAAGGGCTTCACCGCCGCCGTCTTTGAGCAAAAAGTGATTGAAGAGTATCGAGGGCGGACCGGCCTGGACCTCGCGCGGCTTCGAGCGGCGCATGTCCCGCCACTGGCACGGGAGTTGTTGCCGGTGCTTCTCCAGGCCAGTAAGGAAGTCGTGGACGAAGCCCAACTCGTGATCAATCAACGCGGGGTGGACTATAAGAATTTCATCCCCGCCACCTTTGCCAGCCAGGCTGCCGCTCGGTTTTCAGCTCGATCGCGCGTCCGGCTTAAGCAGACCGCCCTCCGCCCTCGCAACCAGAAGAATGCACCGGATACGTTCGAGGCAGAGATCATGAACCAATGGATGGCTCAGGCCGGGCAAGGAGGGGGAGTTCCGCGGGCACTCATTCATGGAGCGGGTGACGTGCAAACTCTGCGGGTGCTCACGCCCTTGTATTACGGCCGGCGCTGTCTGGCCTGCCATGGAAGCCCTGCCGGTGAGATGGACATTTCAGGCTATCCCAAAGAGGGAGCCCGCGAAGGCGATTTGGCCGGGGCGATCAGCGTCGTCATTCCGATTGAACGGCACTAGGCGTCAGGGGTTTGGCGCCACGAACACCAAGACCTTCAGCCGGCCGTCGGTATGGTTGCACACGCCGTGTTCCTCCCCTGCAGGCGCCATCGTTCCTTGCCCAGGACCTAGGACTTTTTCCTCGGCCCCAACCTTGAATTTCCCTTGTCCTTCCAGGACGAGGTAGACCTTGTCCTGTTCGCCGTGGATATGCCCCTTCTGTTCCTGTCCTGGTTCAAAACAATAGACATCGCAAAAAAACCGAGGGGTTTGAAATATATTGTTCTTCTTCATCTTCTCATGGCTAAACTGCTGATAATCAGCCAAATTAACTACTTTCATGCGATAGGCTCCTTTAGGCAAGACGCTGTTGGGTCCGCCGTTGTTCCGTGACTCGGATAATGGAATCCACCGGCACCAAGTGGCGGGAGAGGCCCAGGTCTTTGGGCGGGACCCCCATAGCCAGGCCGAGCAATTGAGGCAAGTGGAGAATGGGCAAGCTCAAATTTGCATGGACGGCCTTCCCTGCCCGTTCCTGGTAAATATCGAGGCTCATGTGGCAGAGAGGGCAAGGCGTGACCATGAAGTCGGCGCCTTCGTCCTTGGCGTCCTTCATATTTGTGCCGGCCATGGTGATGGCGATGGCTTCCTTCTCTAAAATGATCGGGAAGCCGCAACACTTGGTTCGGCCCGCATAGGCAACCGGCTCGCCCTTGACGGTCCGAATCACCTTCTCCAGGGAGGTCGGATTCTCCGGGTCGTCGAACCCAAGGTCCCACGAAGGTCGGAGGATGTAGCAGCCATAGAACGGTGCGATGCGGAACTCGTCCATCGGCACTCGGACCTGTTCGGCCAGCCGCTGCAATCCGACTTCCTTGACCACGATCCAGAGCAGGTGCTTCACCTGGACCGTCCCGCGATAGGCCATCCCGTCTCGTTCCAATACACGGTTGACGCGTTCCAGCACGGCAGGTTCCTGCTTGAGCCTCTTGTTGGCCGCCCCCATGACCCCCTGGCAGGTCCCGCAGATCGTCATCACGTCCAGGCCCAATTGCTCCGCTTGGGCAAAGGTCCTGGCGTTGAGTGCCAGTGCCGCCTCAGGATCGGCTTCTCCCACGACGCCGGCCCCGCAACACGACGCCGCGGCCAATTCGACGACCTCGATGCCGAGCCGGCCGATGACGGCCATGGTGGACTGGTGCAGTTCCGGCGTGGCGCCCTTGGCGGCGCAACCTGGGTAGAGTGCATACCTCAGCGGCATACGATCCTCAGTCCGCTATCCTTTGATATTCCCGATCGGTCGCAGTTCGGCCACTTTTTTGGTGATCCCCGCCAAGTCCACCGTCTCCACGACTTCGGAGATATTCTTGTACGCGAAGCCGGCCTCCTCGGCAAGGCCGGACATCGAGACCGCTTTCACGATGATCCCGCGTGCGGCCATCCGCTGTTGGAGCTGGTCGCCGCGCACCGACCGTTTTGCCTGGGCGCGCGACATGGTTCGCCCGGACCCATGCATGGTAGATCCGAAGGTCTCGTGCATCGCGCGATCGGTTCCGATCAACAGATAGGAGCCGGTTTCCATGGACCCGCCGCAGATCACAGGCTGGCCGGTCTCCCGATACAGGTCCGGCAATTCGGGGCTGCCGGGGCCGAAGGCCCGCGTGGCGCCCTTCCGGTGGACCACGAGGTCGCCTTCTTCGTAGCGCTCTACTTTGGCAATGTTGTGCGCGACGTCATAGATGATGTGCATGCCCAGTTCCTCGGCGGACCGGCCGAAGACCGTCGCAAAGGCCTCCCGGATGCGGTGTGTGATGACCTGCCGGTTGGCGAAGGCGCTGTTGGCGGCGCAGTTCATCGCCGTGAAGTAGTCTTGACCTTCCGGCGATCGGAACGGCGCACAGGCCAGTTGCTGGTCCTTGACCGAAATCCCATACCGCTTCATGGCTTTCTCGAAGACCTTCAGGTAGTCGCTGGCCACTTGGTGTCCGAACCCGCGCGATCCGCAGTGCACCATGACGACGATCTGGTCGTGGCCTGTGATGCCCAACTTGGCGGCTGTCGCCGGATCGAAGATTCGGTCGTTGGCAGCCACTTGCACTTCCAGGTAGTGGTTGCCGGACCCCAGGGTGCCGAGTTGACCGATGCCGCGCTCCACGGCATGTGGGCTGACTTTCGAGGGGTCGGCGCCCGCAATGCAGCCCCGCTCCTCGATGCGCTGTAAGTCCTCGCTCCATCCATAGCCTCGCTCGATGCACCAGCGGGCACCCTTTCGAAGGACCTCGTCGAACTCCTGGCGGGTCAGGCGCACGAAGCCTTTCGACCCGACGCCGGCCGGGACCTTCCGGAACAGCTCGGTCATCAATGCGTCCAGCTTCGGTTGCACGTCGGCCAGCGTCAGGTCCGTGCGGAGGAGCCGCATGCCGCAGTTGATGTCGTAGCCGACGCCGCCGGGAGAGATGATGCCTTCGCGGGGATCGAAGGCCGCGACCCCGCCGATCGGAAACCCGTAGCCCCAGTGTCCGTCCGGCATGCAGAGGGCGTAGCGCCGGATGCCCGGCAAACAGGCCACGTTCGTCACTTGTTCGAAGACCCCGCTGTCCATGGCGGTCAGGATCTGCTTGGTCGCATAGATCCTGGCCGGCACCAACATGCCCGGCTTTTCGGAGACGGGAATCTCCCAGATTTCATCGGAAATACGGTTGACGGCCATCGTCGTGTTGAGTTGCATGGGATGTTCCTTAGATGTCGAGCACCACGCGGGCCAGCCACGTCTCTTGACCTGAGCGTTCCCCTCGCCTGACCTCGTAGAGGTGTTTGGTGACGGCTTTGACGTCGGCACGCAGGTCTTGCCGGCCGACATCGATCGGTGCGCCGGCGAGGGTCCCGCGGAGCCTCCAGATTCCCGAAGCGGCATCGTGCGAGACGGCCGCCTCGGCTGTCCTGAACACCACCCCCTCGGCGTCCTTCAGGTACACGATGTCGGAGAGCCAGTCGAAAAGCAAGGAGGCGAGGTCGCCGTCCTGACGTTTGATGATCCGATGCCACGTCGCGGCGACTGTCCGGGGATCGACCATGGTTTCGATGACTGCCTGCGCCGCAGACTCAAACAGCTCGGAAGGAGAATCACCGGTGGCCTCGAAGGCGGCGTCGGCCAGCACGATATTTTCAAGGAATATGAACGGGGCCATGATGTGCGCTCAGGATGGTTTGGTGCGTTGCCGGAGTTGAGTAAAAATCGTCCGGACCTGGGCGATACCCGCGATGGGCGGCGCGAGTGGATTGGGCACCTTCCCCTTGAGCAACATACGGATGCCGAGCGGCAGCACGTGCAGGAGACGGCCGAGGTTGAGCCCGATCACCTTCAACGGCATGAGGGCTTCATTGAGCCGGCCCTCCTTTTGGACCAGCTCGACAAAACCGGTGATGTGACGCGCTCCACCGGTCGAGGTCAGGCCTGCCTCAATGGCCGCGCGTCTGAGACGGATAATGGCCTCCATCGGCTTCACGTCCTTGGGGCAGACCTCGACGCAGAAATTGCAGCGGGTGCAGTCCCAGATACCGTGGGGCTGCTCCAACTGGACCAGACGCGCGCGTTTGGCCGCCTGGGGTTCGCGGGGATCGGCGATGAACCGGTCCGCTTTTGCCAAGGCTGCCGGACCAGCAAAGTCCCTGGATACCTCGTGGGACGTGCAGGCGGCCACGCAGGCGCCGCACATGATGCAGGCATCCACGTTGTGGAACTGGTCACTGTCCTGGGGGGACGTCGATTGAGGGGACGGCTGAACGGTACTGTTGTGAGCGGGCCTCGAGAGCCACGGGGTCACGTCCTTGATCTTGCTCCAAAAAGACGACATGTCCACGGCCAGGTCTTTGATGACCGGCAGGTTGCCGAGAGGTGCAACTCTGATCTGTCCGTGCCGTTCGAGTTCCTTGCGGATCGACGTCCGACAGGCCAGTTTCTCCGTCCCGTTGATCTTCATTGCACAGGAGCCGCAGATCGCGGAGCGGCAGGAGTATCGTAGCGACAGCGTCCCGTCCTGCTCGTTCTTGATGCGGATCAGGGCATCCAAGACGGTCATGCCGCGATTGACTTCGAGGCGATAGTCTTCGTCGCGCGGGTGGGCATCCCTTTCGGGGTGAAAGCGCGTGAGGGTAAAGGTGAGGCGCATGTGAGAAGCTCTCAGCTCTCAGCTCTCAGCAGTCAGCTTCTTGTGAAAAGCTAATAGATGAAGGCTGAAAGCTTCTTAGCACTCCAATTCAAACGTCTTCGGATAATTCGTGAGGTTCCGGCAGCCGTTGCGGGTGACCAGGACCATGTCTTCGATGCGAACGGCCCCCAGTCCAGGATAGTACAGTCCGGGCTCGACGGTGACCACGTGCCCTTCCTGCAAGGGCGAGCCGGTGCGGCTGATGCGGGGCGGCTCATGGATGTCCAGCCCCACGCCATGGCCGGTCCCGTGAAAGTAGCCTTGCATCCGTCCGTTGACGAGTTCCGTTCGATAGCCGGCCGCTTCGAAACGTGCGCAGATGCCTTGGTGGATCTTGGCCCCGTCGGCCCCATCGCGGATCTTGGTGATGGCCTCTTCTTGGGAGTCCTTGACGGTCTGGTAGAGACGCCTGAGTTCAGGCGAGGGGGTTCCACGGACCACCGTGCGGGACATGTCGGCAAAGTAACGCGACTGTCCGGAGCGCGGGAACACGTCGAAGATGATGCTGCGGTCGGCGGGTAACGGCCCGCTGCCCTCATTGTGAGGATCGCAAGCCTGCTCGCCGCCGGCGACGATCGTGTGCTGAGCGACGCAGTCCCGTTCCATCAGCTTGACGTTGATCAGTTGCTTGATCCGTTCCGACGTCAGCGGAACCCCGTCCGACCACAGGACCCCGCCGCGCGGGATCGCGGCCCGCAAGACGTCGTGGGCGGCGGCGACGGCTGCTTCGGTGGCCCGTTGGGCTGCCTCGATGTGGCGGACTTCTTCGCCGGTTTTGACGACCCGCTGCTCAAAGAACGGCTCTTTCTTGGTGGCCAGTTGGTAGCCAAGTTCCTGGAGACGCGCGGCATGGATGTAGGGGAAGTTGCCCGGCACCAGCAGGCGCTGCAGACCACGTTCCTGAAGCACGGCGTGGACGACATCGGCTGTGCCCGGCTCGGTCACACCCTCTGCGCGGAGCCGTCGTTCCACCTCGGAATAGGACAGGACGCGGTCGACCGTGGCCTGGCTCTTCGCCCGGTCCATCTCCAGGTCGCTCATCACCAGCAGCCGTTCGCCCTTGACCTCGATGAAGATGAAGGGGTCGGGAGCCATGAAGCGGGTGGCGTAGTAGAGGTTGGAGTCGGATTCGCTGGCTGCAATCATGAGCGTCGCCCGCTCATCGGTCATAGGACCCTCTCCCGAACGAGCCGCCCGGCGGCCTATCAATGCGTGGCTCTGAAGCGATCGCGAGAACACGCGTGTCGAAATCGATGCTAGCACGGGGTCGGGGGAGCGTCAAGGCGAGTCAAAGGGCGCGTTGGTTACGGAACGGCCGGCGCGGGAACGGCGGGAGCTGCCGGTTCAGGCTCCTGGCGTATCGGCGGGGTCGTGTCCTTGCCTGTCTCAGGAGGAGGTTCGTCACTTGGTGAGATCAACTCTTTCGGCAGCAGGATCGTGTTCTTGAGCAGGTCGAAGGCGAGATGCCCCAGTCCTGTCAAACCGGTGGCCAAGGATTTGATCGGCATGTACGCGACCTGCGGGTCTTTGAGCGGACCGGTCACTTCGAAAAAGGCCGTATCGATCCCCTGCCGCTCTCCGGCGAACAATTTGCCGAAGAGCGGGATGCTCTTGAGCAGCTTGGAGTAGGAGCCGAGCGGACTGGTTGCCATGACC
>SCVQ01000032.1 GCA_004296865.1 Nitrospirota bacterium | reverse complement strand
GACGTGGTCACGGTGGAAGAGGCCATCGAACGGAAGGCGCAGATCGGCGGGACCGCCAGGAGGCGGGTGACGGCCAGGATCAAGGCCTTGGAAGGAGCGCTGAAGTGAAGTCCCCCGGCCTGGTCGGCACGCTGCTCGTCGCCCTGTTCATGGGATTGGCCGGATTGTCCGCTTGCGGGACGATCGGGCCGCCGATGCCGCCGGAAGACATCGGGCTGGCTGCCAAGCTGCTCGAGGAAAAAGAAAAGGCCCGCAAAACCGAGCGGAAGCCTGGCGAGGAGAAACCGGCGGATGAGGTGGCCCTGCCGCCGGTCAGGCCGGTTGGGACTTCCGCCGGCTCGCAGGCGGACGAGGGTGTCGGCGAGCCGCAACGATAAGCGGCGAACGGTTCCCGATTGCGCCGCCCACGCGGGGCGAGCGCGAGAAGCCGTTGAGGAGGCACTGATGCAATCGATTCAGACTGTCGGGACGCGCAGGCTCTTGCTGGTTGATCCTTACCCCAGGAACAACCCCTACCACCTGACCGCCAGTGAACGGCGCGCGGTCTGGTTTCCCAAATTGAGCTTGCCGGTCATCGCCGCCTATACGCCGTCCGACTGGGAGGTGGACCTGGTGGACGAGGCGGTGCAAGACATCGACTTCGACCATCCCTGCGACTTGGTGGGGCTGTCGGTCATGACCTGTTACGCGCCCCGCGCCTACGAGATCGCCACGGAGTTCAGGAAGCGGGGGAAGCCGGTCGTCCTGGGCGGGGTGCATCCGACCTATTGCCCCGATGAGGCCCTGCGTTACTGCGACGCGATCGTCTGCGGCGAGGCGGAGGATCTCTGGCCCCGACTGGTGGCGGACTTCGAAGCCGGCGCCATGAAGCGCCTGTATAAGATGGGGGACTTCCCGTCACTGGAGCAGTACAAGAGCCCCCGCGTCGAGTTGCTGAGCCCAGACTCCTACATGACGCGGCAGTGCAGTTTCACGACGAGAGGCTGCCACTTCGATTGCGAGTTCTGCAGCGTCTCGCCCTTCAACGGCAAGACGACGCGCCGCCGCCCGGTCCGTGAGGTGGTGAGAGAGCTCACCGAGGTCAAGCAGTGGATTCGCGCCGAATTGGTCGAGCGGATGAGTTCCGGCTCTCTCTGGGACGCGTTCATGACCGGCCTCCGGATTCGGGTCGGGATTGAGGACGGGTCCATCGTCGCCTTCGTGGACGACCTCCACAACAGCAACCGGGCGTACTGCCGGGAGCTCTGGCAAGCCCTCAAGCCCCTGAACATCAAGTGGGGCTGCCAGTCCACGTTATTCCTGGGCGATGATGAGGACATGGTCAAGCTCGCGGCCGAGAGCGGCTGCGTGTCCGTCTTCGTAGGGTTGGAATCGCTGTCCGAAGACTCCTTGGAAGAAACCAACAAGCCGTTCAACCGGGTGGCGAAGTTTTCGGACGAGATCAAAATGTTCCATGGCCACGGCATCATGGTGAATCCCGGGATCGTGTTCGGCTTCGACAACGACGACGAGTCGGTGTTCGAGCGGGCCGTGGAGTTCCTGGTCAAGAACCAGGTGGAGTTGGGCTACTTCAACGTGCTGACCCCGCTTCCCGGCACGGCACTGTTCGACCGTTACGAGAAGGCCGGGCGGATCTTCGACCGGGACTGGGCGAAATATGACGGGAAGCATGTGGTCTTTCAGCCGAGCCGCATGACGGTGGAGCAACTCCAGGAAGGGTTCTACTGGGCCAATCACGAGTTCTACTCGATCCCGTCCATCTGGAAGCGCCTGTCCGGGACCAGCCAGCGGCTCGTGCCTCGCCTCGAGATGAACCGGGAGTTCCGTAAGCTGATCAAGCGGTCCTGCCCCAAAGGCAAGCTGTCGCCGGTCGCCTCGGTCCTCAAGAGCCTGGAGGCGAAGCTGCCGACTTTCGAGACCGAGCAGCTCATTCCCAACGCGTTGCTCGCCCTCAAGCAGAAGATCAACGACACGACCGCCAAGCAACTCTGGCTGAAGATCCACGCCAGACGGCACGATCGATTCGCGGCGCTCTTCGTGGACCTTGAAGGCACCCTCGACCGCCTCAACGCCAAGGAACTGCTGGAACGGATCAGGAAGGCGGCCGAGCAAGCCAAGATGGATGTGATCGTGAACTTCGAGCACCTGCGCGAGGCCACGCCGGGCGCCCTCCAGACGCTGCTGGACGGAGAAGCTCTGAAGGCCGTCGCCCCCTACGCCA
Organism: Nitrospirota bacterium; assembly: GCA_004296865.1. GTDB lineage: Bacteria > Nitrospirota > Nitrospiria > Nitrospirales > Nitrospiraceae > SCVQ01. The sequence goes on along the minus strand of SCVQ01000032.1, from coordinate 1,583 downwards.
AGGTCCGGTACAGAAAATTCCGAGCGGCCTTCGAGTCCGCGCTGCGGGACTTCTCGCCGAGCGAGCTCGAGATGTTGCAAGAGGACTGGCAAGATGCATGATTTCCAGTATCGGCACGGCGAACTCTTTTGCGAAGACGTCGCGGTCAGCCGCATCGCCAAAGAGGTCGGCACGCCCTGCTACGTTTACAGCCACGCCACCCTGATCCGCCACTTCCGGGCCTTTGACGGCGCCTTCAAGGGTGTGCCCCACATTGTGGCCTTCGCGATGAAATCCAACTCCAACCTGGGCCTCCTGCGCCTCATGGCCAAGGAGGGGAGCGGGGCCGACATCGTCTCCGGGGGCGAGCTGTACCGGGCGCTCAAGGCCGGCGTCCCGCCGGCCAAGATCGTCTTCGCCGGCGTCGGCAAGAACCGGGAGGAGATCCGTTATGCGCTGGAGTCCGATATCCTGATGTTCAACGTCGAATCCGCCGCCGAGCTGCGCGCCCTCGACGCCGTGGCGGCCGAGACGGGCCGCCGCGCGCGCGTCGCGCTGCGCATCAATCCGGACATCGATCCCAAGACCCATCCGTACATTTCCACCGGCCTCAAAAAGAGCAAGTTCGGGATCAGCGCCGACCGGGTGCTGGAGGAGTACAAGCTGGCCTCCTCCCTCAAACACATCGAGGTCGTCGGAGTCCACAAGCACATCGGCTCGCAGCTCACCGACGTCACACCCTTCGTGGATGCGCTCAAGAAAGTGCTGGCCCTGGTGGAAAAGCTGAAGGAGCAGGGCGCCGACATTCGCTACATCAACATCGGCGGCGGGCTCGGCATCACCTATTCGGATGAAGTGCCGCCGCTGCCGCAGCAGTTGGCGGACGCCATCTCCCCTCTGGTCCGGGACCTGAAGTGCGTCCTGATCATGGAGCCGGGCCGCGTCATCGTGGGGAACGCCGGCATCCTGGTCACCCGCGTCCTCTACATCAAAGACGGCGAGTCCAAGCGCTTCGTCATCGTGGACGCGGCGATGAACGACCTGATCCGCCCGAGTCTCTACGGGGCCTATCACGAGATCAAGCCCGTCCACGAACCGTCCGACGTCAAGACGCACCAGGTCGACGTGGTGGGCCCGGTCTGCGAGTCCGGCGACTTTCTCGCGAAGGATCGCGCGATGCCCGAGGCCCAACCGGGGGACTTGCTCGCGGTGATGAGCGCCGGCGCCTACGGGTTCGTCATGTCCTCCAACTACAACTCCCGGCCCAGGGTGCCCGAAGTGATGATCAAGGGGAGCGAGATCCACGTGATCCGGGCGCGGGAAACCTACGCGGACCTCGTCCGCGGCGAAACGATCCCTGAATTTCTCACTTAACGGCGGGAGCCATGAGCGCAACATCCAAGTCCCTCTCACACAAACCCATTCCCTTCATGAAGCTGTCCGGGAGCGGGAACGACTTCATCCTCATCGACAATCGCAAGAAGGTCGTGGACACGAAGCGGGGCGGGGCGCTGGCCGCGAAGGTCTGCGCGCACCGGATGTCGGTGGGCGGCGACGGCCTCATCCTGATCGAGCCGTCGCGCCGGGCCGATTTTCGGTGGCAC
>SCVQ01000315.1 GCA_004296865.1 Nitrospirota bacterium | reverse complement strand
CCTGTCGCCAGGTAAATGTGAATGACCTCGTCCGCGAACCCCGGCGCGGTGAAGATGCTGAACAGCAACTCCAGCTTTGCGGCGCGATAGCCGATCTCTTCTTCCAACTCACGAGCGGCGCAGTCGCGCGGGTCCTCGCCGGGATGGAGCTTGCCGGCTGGAATCTCGTAGATGAATCCGCCGGCTGCATGGCGATATTGTTTGATCAGCACGACCGTGCCGTCGTTCTTCATCGGCACCATCGCGGCGGCGCCGGGATGGCGGATGATTTCCAATTCGACCGACTGGCCGTTGGGCAACGTCACAGTTTCCAGGTTCAGCGTGACGACTTTGCCAGTATAAATGTTCTTGGTCATAGAGTGCGTGGTGCCTACCGTGACGAGTGACACGTGACGAGTGACGGGGACGAAACCTCTCCCAAAGCCGGGCGCGTCACGCATCACCCATCACGCTTCACGGTTTTTGCGTTTGTAAAACGGCGGCTTGACGACGGCGGCGGGGATCGCCCGGCCGCGGATGTCCACGACGATCGAGGCTCCGACATGAGCCAGATCGGGCGGAACATAGCCCAGCCCGATCCCTTTCTGTAGAATCGGGGAAAGATTCCCGCTGGTCACCTCGCCGATTTCTTTTCCATCGGATTGGCTGTTCGACAAAATCTTGAACCCATGCCGAGGGACCGCTTTCTGTAGCAGCTCAAACGCGACCAGACGCCGCGTGAGCCCCCCGTCTTTTTGCCGCTTCAGCGTCTCCCGCCCGATGAAGTCACCTTTCTCGAAATTCACCACCCAGCCGGCCCCGGCTTCGATGGGCGTCGTGTCTTCCGAGATGTCGTTTCCATACAAGAGATAGGCCATCTCCAAACGCAACAGATCGCGCGCGCCTAAGCCGGTCGGTTTGAGTCCCGCCGACTTTCCGACCTGGATCAATGCCTTCCAAATCGACAGGGCGCGATCTGCCGCCATGTAGAGTTCATAGCCCAGCTCGCCGGTATAGCCCGTACGCGTAATGAGCAAGGGTTCGCCGTGCAGGGAGGCTTCCAGGCAGTGGCGTGGCTTGACCGAATCGATCTCCTTCACCCCCAGGTCGCTCAGAATGCGTCGGGATGCCGGCCCCTGCAGCGCCAGTTGCGCCACGTCGGCCGAGCGATCGCAAATCTGTACCTCGGAAGCCCCGGCGGCCTGCTCAAGCAGCCAGGCCACGATCTTCTCCCGGTTCGAGGCATTGACGCAGAGATAATATTCGTATGGTTTGATCCGGTAGACAAAGATGTCATCCATGATCCCACCCCGCTGGTTGCAGACCATGGAATAGTGGGACTCCAGCACGGCCAGTTTCGCCACGTCGTTGGTGGTCACGCGCTGAAGAAACGGCAACACGCCGGGGCCTGAGACCAAGACCCTCCCCATGTGGCTGACATCGAAGAGGCCGGCGGTCGTGCGGACGGTCTGGTATTCATCCACGACGCCCGAGTACTGGATCGGCATTTCCCAGCCGGCGAAGTCCACCAGCTTGGCACCGGCCTCCACGTGGCCGTCAAAAATCGGGGTTCGCTTCATGGTCGGTACGACTCCTCTCTCACGGGCTCAAAAGTTCGACTTCGAAGGTCTGGGTTGCGTCAGACGGCATCACGCGTCCGGCTCTGAGAACAAGGCCAGGCTGGCGGTATAGCCGTGGAGGAAGTTGCTGCCGCCAACCGGCCCGATCTCGCCTTGGGCAAAGAACCCGGCAATCGGCATCTCCCCCTCACGTTCCCGAACCGCCGCAATGTCATGGTGCGCGCGGCCGAACAGCCCGCGGCCGCGCCCGCAACAACTGAACAACAAGGCGCCCAAGGGCGGTTTCTGATGCTTGGCCCGGTCGGCGGCCAGCAAGACGTTCAGGTCCTCGCTCGCCGACTGCGCATCACGCAGATGGAACTGCACGGTCTGGCCTTCCTGGACGCGGTCGCCGATCGCCACGCTGCCGGAGCCGCGATCCGCCCCGATCAGGTTCCGAACGAGGAAGTCCCCCCGTTCGAATCGAGCCCTATGTTCATCGATGACGATCCCGAGGTGCAGGGCGCGATGCGCCATTTGCCGCTCCTCACCGCCGAGCGATTCGAACACGGCCTGCAGGCGATCGAGCGCCGGCGAGCCGCCCAATTCGTG
>SCVQ01000314.1 GCA_004296865.1 Nitrospirota bacterium | reverse complement strand
CGCCAAGATGAGCACATCATCTTTCTCAATTGCGTAGATGAGCGAGTACCGAAACTTCTGCAGTACGTACTTCCTGATACCAAGTTGAATCTCCTGAGCCGATTCCGGAAACTGCGCGATGAGACGCTCGGCTCGGCTGATCTCCGCAAAGAAGCGCCGCCCCAGCCCTCTGCCTCGCTGTTCGAGGTAGCCAATCTCATTCAGCAACTCGCTCTCGGCTGCCTCATGGTAGTTGATGGGCGTCACCGGAAGAGTTTTTGCGCTTTCGCGTGGACCTCTTCTGCCCGCACCGCTTCAGCACGGCCTGCCCGGTACTCTTCCAAGCGCCGTTTTGCTTCCTCAGCCCAGAGGCGCTCCGCCTCCTCTTCGCTTAGTTCCTCCAGGCTAGCCAGAAGCCGTTCCGCTAGAGCCGCACGGTCACGAACCTCCAGGCTCAGGGCATTTCTGAGAAGTTCGGCTAGATTTGCCATCTCGACCTCCACGTCCATTCTATTGGGGAGCTTAGTCCCCCTGGAAACACACTCTTAAGGGGCGCGTCCGTCTTCTCCTTACTGGCTCACAGTTTGTTTGGCAGCCTTGTGTTCTTCGATGATCTTGGTCGCCAGTTCGCGTGGGACTTCCTCGTAGGCGTGGAACTCCATCGCATAATTCCCCCGCCCGCCGGTGATCGAGTTCAAGGTGGGCGTGTACTTTAGCATCTCCACCAGCGGCACCAACGCCTTAATGGACTCCGCACTCCCCTTCGCGGTCACTCCGAGAATGCGCCCGCGCCTGGCATTGAGATCCCCGATCACCCCGCCCACGGCATCATCCGGCGTGACGACCTCGACCGTCATGATCGGCTCCAGAAGGACCGGCTGGGCTAATTCCATGGCTTTTTTAAGCCCCATCGACGCCGCGATCTTAAAGGCCATTTCGGAAGAATCCACCGTGTGATAGGACCCATCATACACGGCGACCCGGATATCCACGACCGGAAACCCAGCCAGGATTCCCTCCTGCAGAGCCTCCACGACTCCCTTTTCCACTGCCGGGATGAAATTGCGCGGGATGGCCCCGCCGACGATCTTGTTTTCAAACTCGAATCCCCTCCCCCTGGGCAAGGGATCGAGTTGCAGCCAGCAGTCTCCGTACTGGCCATGCCCACCAGTCTGTCTCTTGTATTTCCCCTGCGCCTGCGCCATCTTCCGTATAGTTTCCTTATGGGGAACTTTAGGAGTGTGGATGTTCACCTCCACCCCATACTTACGACGCAGCTTCTCGAAGGCCACATCTACGTGCAACTGGCCCATGCCGCTTAGGATCATTTCCTTGGTTTCGTGGTTGCGGACGAATTCCAGCGTCGGGTCCTCTTCCACAAGCTTGTGTAGCCCCAAACTCACCTTTTCGATGTCGGCTTTGGACTTGGGCTCAAGCGCAAAAGACAGCACCGGACGGGCCGGCTGAAGCCGGGGATAGAGAATCGGGTGGTGCTCGTCACACAACGTGTCCCCCGTCTGCGTGTCCTTGAGCTTCCCGACCGCAGCGATGTCCCCGGCACCGAGGGTCGGCACCTGCAAGTATTTTTTACCGAACAGGTAAAAGAGGTGTCCGCCCTTTTCCCTGACCATCCGGTTGGGATTGTAGAACGATGCGTCGGCGGTGAGCGTGCCCGATAGAATCCTCATGTAACTCATGCGGCCCATGAAGGGGTCGATGATGGTCTTGAACACGTAGCCGGAGAACGGCTCGGACAGATTGGGCTGGCGCGTCATCGACTCGCCGCTCTTCGGATGCGTGCCGGTCAGCGGCCGTCGGAAGGCTCCCTCGACCGGCGACGGGAGATAGGCCGCCAAGGCATCCAACAAGAGGGCTGCCCCGACATGCTTGACGGCGGACCCGCACAAGACCGGAAGAAATCTCCGCGCGGCGGCGCCGGCCTTCAGACCTTGAACGATCTCATCGGCTGTCAGGTCTCCTTCCGCCAGGTATTTCTCGACGAGCCGGTCATCTGTCTCGGCGACTCCTTCCGCCAGTTTTCTCCGTGCCTCCGCCGACGCGCCGACCAACTCAGCCGGGATGGCAACCTGCTGCACCTTGGCACTGTCCTTGGCAGTTCGGTAGACAACGCCGCCGACCAGGTCTACCACCCCCTCCAGTTTCGATTCTGCCCCGACCGGCATCGCGATAGGGAGCCCCTTGCATTCGAAAGCCTTTTCACATTCCCGCAGGGTCGGCTCCCAGGCCGTTCGTTCCTTGTCCAGTTCATTCACGAAGAGGAGGCAGGGCAGGTCCCATTCGTTGACTGCCAGCCAGATTTTCTCAAGCTCCGTCCTGACTCCGGCCGACGCGCCCACAACAATCAAGACCCCATCGACGGCGCGTAGCGCCTCCCTGGCCTCTCCGAGAAAGCTGAGGGCGCCAGGCGTATCGATCAGGTTGAAAGTGACGCCCTTCCAATCAAAATGTAGGACGGAGGCACTGACCGATATCTTGTGGTGAATCTCCTCTGGCTCGAAATCGGAGGCCGTGGTCCCTGCCGCCACGGCCCCCATCACGGGGATCGCCCCGGCCGTATAGAGAAGCGCCTCCATCAACGTGGTTTTTCCCGCTCCGGTGCAGGCAACGACGGCAATGTTGCGGATCATGTCGGTCCTGGGTTGCTTCATCGCGCCCC
>SCVQ01000313.1 GCA_004296865.1 Nitrospirota bacterium | reverse complement strand
GGTAAGTCGGCCGCGTTGGGATCAGCTACTGGGAGAAGAACGAGGCAGCGTCAGCTTTTCTTGCTCGTCCTGGCAATGAAGCTGGTGATCATTTGCTCCAACTTCTTGCTTCCGCAGTGGGGGCAGGTGGCCGCTCCACTCTCGTGTTCCTTCAGGGTCAAGGCCAGGAGGGACTCCTTGCCGCACTCCAGACATTTATAGTCATACATGGGCATCGATTCTCCCTCCGGGAGGAATTGACGATTGACGATTGTGCAGAATTGACGATTGGACGATTGCCATGATTGGCGATTGAAGCATTGACGAATTGTAGAGAATTGACGATTAACGGTTCAGGCCACGTTGAGTCTTCGAATCGTTAATTCCGGCAATCACGCAATTCCGTCAATCGCTCAATCGTTCAATTCTTTTTTGTCCTCTCCCCACTCCGTGACGATCTGCGCCATCTCTTCCAACCGCTTCGCGACCTTGCCGTACAACGTCCCTTCGGGATACTGTCCGTCAGGTCCGCGGACTCCCGCCGGCAGGCCGGTCAAGAGCTCCAATGCCTCCTCCACCGTGTTGACGGCATAGACCGAGAACGTGCCGGACTTGACCGCCTCCACCACTTCCCGGCGCAGGGCCAGGTGCTTGGTGTTGCGGACGGGAATGATCACACCCTGCTCTCCCGTCAGCCCGCTCCGCTTGCAGGATTCGAAAAACCCTTCGATCTTCTCGTTCACCCCGCCGATGGGCTGGACCTCCCCGAGCTGATTCACGGAGCCCGTGATGGCCAGGTACTGCCGTATGGGGACCTCGGCGAGACTGGAGAGGATGGCGGCCAGTTCCGCGAGGGCAGCGCTGTCCCCTTCGACTTCGGAATAGGTCTGCTCGAAGGTCAGCGTGGCGTTCAGGGCGAAGGGATGGGTGGAGGCGAACTTGCCGGCCAAATAGCCGGCCAGCGTCAGCACGCCTTTGCTGTGGATGTGGCCGGCCAGCTCGGCTTCGCGCTGGACATCAATGACGCCTTTGGTGCCGATGGAGGTCCTGGCCGTAATCCGGCAGGGACGTCCGAAGGCATAGTCACCCATGAGATGGACCGAAAGCCCGTTGATTTGCCCGACCGCCGTTCCCTCAAGCGCGACGATCAGGGTCCCTTCCTTGATCTCGTCCTGGACCCACTGTTCGGGCAAGTTGGCGCGGTGCCGCTTCTTCGCGATTGCCGTTTCCACATCCGCCTGCGAGACCGTGACCCGCCCTTCACGTCTCGCCCAGAACGCCGCTTCGCGGACCACGTCGGCCAGCAGGCTCAAGCGGAGCGATAGCCGGTCGTGGCGCTCAGCCAGACGGGAACCGTGGCGGATCACTTCGGCGACGGCCTCGGCCCCGAAGTGGGGCAAGCCTTCCTCCCGGCACAGTCGGGCGACAAACCGGCCGTAGAGCTTGTCCTGGTTCTCGTCGCGCGCCATGTCCACGTCGAAGTCGGCCTTCACTTTGAAGATCTTCTGGAAATCCTCTTCATAGGCCTGCAACAGATGATAGAGGATCGGCGGGCCGACCATGACGACTTTCACGTCCACGGGGACCGGTTGAGGCCGGAGGCCGGTCGTCGAGAAACCGAAGAATTCACCGGGATCCTCGATCTTGACCTCCCGCGTCTTGATCACCCGTTTGAGCGCATCCCAGGCAAAGGGCTGCCGGAGCAGGTCCATGGCGCTCAAAATCAGATAGCCGCCGCTCGCCTGCAACACCGCCCCGGCCTTGATTTCGGTGAAATCGGTGAAGACCACGCCCAAATGGGCCTTGCGTTCGATCTTGCCGATCAGGTTGGCGTAGGTAGGGTGCGACTCATCCACGACCGGCGCCCCGCCTTCTATGGCGTGTTCGACGACCAGGTTGACTTGATAGCGTGTCAGATCAGGCCGGCGCCCGCCCGCTTCAAGACCCAGAATCGGCAGAGAGGGCGCTTCTTTCGGAAGAAAATCCTTGTAGTTGGTCAGGATGTCTTCGTGGACCCCGTTCACATACTCGAGGACTTGCTCCAGACCATCATAGGCCCGCCGCAACGTCTCGAAGCGGGGGGCCAAGATATTTTTGATCACCTGGCGGTCCATCTCATGGACGCGTTCTTCGGCTTCGCGGTCCAGCGCGTGCACGCGGATGTGAAACTCCCGGATTTCGCCCTCCAGCGCTTTTCTCTTTTCGACGATGACGCGTCGGTCTTCGCCCGACAGAGCCTCCAACTCCTCCTCCGTCATGGGATGCCCAGCACGCAGAGGCACCAGGCCGAACCCCATCGGCGTCTCTTCAAAGCTAAACCCGCGGGCACGGCCTATTTCAGTCAGTTCCTTGAACAGGGCCTTCTTCCTGCCTTCCATGTCCTCGACGAGTTTGGCCTTGGCCTCGAGATAGGTGGTGCTTTCGAAGATCTTCGGAACGTCCCGCCGCAGGCCGTCGATCAACGTGGCCATCGCCTGCTTGAAGGTTCGGCCTCGCGCAGCCGGGAAAGAGAGGCATTTGGGTCTGGAGGGATCCTGAAAATTATTGACGTAGCACCAATCGTGCGGCGGCGGGGCGGATTTGGCCAGGCGCTTGACCATGTCTTTGGCCAGAGCCCACTTGCCCGATCCGATCGGGCCCGACACGTAGATGTTGAAACCCGGGCTCGGCATCCGCAGCCCGAACTCCAGGGCTTCCACGGCCCGCTCTTGCCCGAGCGGTTCTTCCAGGGGAACCAGTTCGCTGGTGTCTTTGAATCCGAGACGCTCGACGTGGACGCTCGGCGCCAGGGCCTCGATCGGCAGCTTGAGTGGATCCGTCATGGGACGATCACTCGATCCCCAGCACCGGGTTGACGGTCGTGGCCTGCAGCCCCTTCTCACCCGGCTCTACGTTCAACGCCACTGCTGTGCCGTCCTCCAGCTCCTCGAATTTCAAGCCGTGGAGAGCGTTTTTGTGGAAATATACCTCCCCGCCGCCCTCCTGCAGGATGAACCCATACCCTTCCTTGGGAAACAGCTTGCAGATGACGCCGCGGAGCGGGATGATCGGCAGCCTGACCTCTTTGGAGGCGCGCTTCTCCCGATACTTCCGCAACTCAATTTCCACCGCAGCAAAGGAGGATCGGATCGCTTCTTCGAACGTCTTGTCCTCCTTCCTCGCCGTAAACGTGTGCCGACCGGGTAGCGTCACGACCACCAGTGTTTCGGCCACATTCGTGAGTTTCTTGTGATGCCGATTCTTGGTCAGCGTCACCCGCGCATGCAAGATATCCTCATGCCCAACGTTCAAGTCCTCCATCCGCTTTTCAATCTCGCTTTTCCACCGCGGTGTCATCACCACATTCCGACTCTCGATATGCAGTTCCATGAATCCTCCTTCTGCTCTTGCCATTCGGTATCGCAAGCGCCATGCCACAATACCAGCAGCCACTTGAATTATTGAGGTTGTAGGATAATCGACGATTTGCTGCGGAACCGAACGGTATCCGGCCTCCAATTCATCGTCAATTTAATCGTCAATGCGCCAATCGTCAATAACTCAATTCGGCCGGGCTGGCGCATTATTCCTCACTCTGTTCCAGGTCAATGGAGCCGAATGCGGCAGTCGAGCTAACAGCCATCAGCCATCAGCGGTCAGATTTCAGCGATCAGTTACAGAGGAACAAGACTTGCTTGATCAAAAGTTTGCTGCTATGGGCTGATAGCTGAATGCTGGCCGCTGGAGCCACCCATGCCGACCTTGCACAGACAGAAGCTCGAACAGTACTTATGCCAAAAGTTCGGGCCAGGCACCGAACTCTTGTCCTTTGGCCCCATCGGTCAGGAAACCTCCGGTTCGGCGCTCAAGAAATACGGCTATGGGGCCCCGGTCCGGCTGACCTTTCGCACCGGAGGAATAGTCCGCCGGGTGGTCCTCGGGACCATGAGTCCGGGGCCTTTCGGGCACGAGCATCCGGCGGATCGCGCGCAAGCGCTGCTATGGGACTTCGATTCCTACGGCCGGCTGCTGCGTCACGTACCGGCTTTGGACGTAGGCGCCTTCACCGCGAGAGGCACGCTCTTTTCAGTCGCCCCGGCCAGGGAGTTTTTCGTCTTGACGGACTGGGCGGACGGCGCAACGTATCACAAGGACCTGGAACGGTTGGGGCGGACCGGGCGGCTGCAGAAAGGCGACCGGGATCGCACCGGAGCGCTGGCCCGCTACGCGGCACAGATCCATCGGATCAAGCGACGCCACCCGGACCTGTATCGGCGCCGGCTTCGCGAGCTGATCGGCCACGGAGAATGCATCATGGGTCTGACGGACAGTTACCCCCGCCGCTTCGGCTTCATCACGGAGGACCTGTTGCGCTCCATTGAGGAGTCCTGCAACCGCTGGCGATGGAAACTCAG
>SCVQ01000312.1 GCA_004296865.1 Nitrospirota bacterium | reverse complement strand
GGTGGCTGGCCAGGTCAAGGTCGTGAATTTTCCGAACACGAAAGCGCTGCAGCAAACGGGCGAAGGGTATTTCTTGGGGCAGAACCCAAAGACGGTGAAAGAGCCGTCGATTGCTCCTGGGCATCTGGAGGAATCCAACGTCAATGCGTTCGGCGAGATGGTCAAGGTGATCGAGCTGATGCGGACCTACGAGTCCGGGCAAAAGGCCTTCCAGGCTTTCGATCGGTTAAACGAGGTCCTGATCCAGGACGTGGGGCGAGTCGCCTGACGTCGTGCTGAAGAGGAGGGGACAATGATCCGAGCCATGTGGACCGCTGCGTCCGGGATGACCGCCCAGCAGCTCAACATCGATACGATCGCGCACAACTTGGCGAACGTGAACACCAACGCGTTCAAGCGCAGCCGGGCGGAGTTCGCCGATCTGTTGTACCAGATTCAGCGCATGCCCGGCACCAACGCGTCGAACATCGGGGTGTACCCGACCGGGATCCAGGTGGGCGGCGGCGTGAGGCCGACCACGGTGGCCAAGGAATGGGTCCAGGGCAACCTGCGGCAGACCGGTAACGAACTCGATGTGGCGATCGACGGCGTAGGATTTTTCCAGGTCACCCGCGCGGACGGCACGATCATGTATACGCGCAACGGCTCCTTCAAGCGTGACAACGTGGGGAACATGGTGACCGGCGACGGGGATGTGTTGAACCCCGTCATCACGATTCCTTCCGGGGCGCTCAAAGTGGACGTCGGACAGGACGGGACGGTCTCCGTCCTGCTGCCGGGCGTCACCCAAGCGTCGCAGGTTGGGCAGATGCAGTTGACCCGTTTCGATAACCCGTCCGGCCTCGTCGCCCAGGGCAACAACCTGTTCCTGGACAGTTTTGCCTCCGGCCCTCCCATCCAGGGGCTTCCCGGCTTTACAAACGGGTTCGGGCTCATCCAACAAGGGTTTTTAGAAAGCTCGAACGTGAACCTGGCGGAAGAGATGGTCAACATGATCGTGGCGCAACGGAGCTATGAGATCAATGCCAAGGCCATCCAGGCAGCCGATGAAATGATGTCCATGGCGAACAACCTCAGGCGATAAGGCCCGCACGGTTCACGGTGGGGCAAGAAAAGGATTGCGCCGTTTATGGGGACGATAATGGTACGTCGGCATGCTGGTCTCGTGGTCCTATCTGTCCTGCTGATGTCCGGACTGGTGCAGGCTCAATCCGGCGAGGTGAGCAGGCCCGGACAAGCCGAGCCATCGGCAAGCCAACCCCAGCGTTCCGTGCGACAGGCTGCGGGATCAAGCCCCGAGCGACCGGCATCAAAGGCCAAGACACCAGCCGTGCAGCCGGTCGTGCAGAAGGCAATCCAGCCCGTGACGCAAGAGGTGACAGTTGAGCAGATCCGCCGGACGCTGCTGCATTATGTCGAGCGGCTGCTGGACGGGAAAGTCGGCGAAGTCCAGATACAAGTGCTCCATCCGCAGGAGCCGGTGACCGTGCCGTTCGGCTCCTTGGACGTACGTGTGGCGGCCCGCGGTCTTGACGAAGGGCTGGGCCGGCGCATGTTTCAAGTGACGCTGGCCGTGGATGGGAAGCCGGTTGAGACCCTGCGGGTGATGGCGGAGGTGACGGCCACCGCCGAAGTCGTGACGGCCGCCCGCTACATCAAGCCGGAGGAGACCCTCCAGGCGGATGATCTGACGCTCGCCAAAGTCCAATTGCCCGGCCTCGTGCATGACTTTATCACCGACCTGGATACCGTGGTCGGTAAGCGTGCGGTCAAGTCCATTCGGCCTGACGCGCCGATCAAGACGTCGGCGCTGTCGCTCCCCTTTGCGGTCAAGCGGGGCGACGAGGTGACGATCGAGGTCAAGCACGGAGGACTGCTCATTCAGGCTTCCGGGACGACAAAAATGGGCGGGCAGGTCGGCCAGTTCATCACAGTCACCAATTCGGACTCCGGGAAGGAAGTCCGGGGCAAGGTGATGGGGCCGGGCGTCGTGCGGGTTGGGTTCTGAAAGTGAGGCGAGAAGTGATGGACAAGGGGCAAGGGGCGGGAGGCAGTAGGTCGAGAGCCTGGCAGGGCCGCATTTTCTTGCCTCTAGCCGCTAGCCTTTTGCCGCTTGCTCTTTTCACGGGTGGCTGCACGGTAACGCCGGTGAGCTCTCGGCTGGTGGTGGCCCCCTATCCGCCTCCCAAAACGCCAGGCTCGCTTTGGCAGGAGGAAAACGGGCGCGCCTATCTCTACGAGGACCTCCGCGCGATGCGGGTGGGCGATATCATCACGGTCAAGATCGTGGAAAACCACAAGGGTTCCAAGAGTGCGGATACGAAGGCGCAGCGGGAGTCCACGATCAAAGACAGCCTCTCCAGCAGCACGATCGGCATTCCTGGCCTGAACCTGGGCAGCTTCATGGATAGGCGGGCCGTGCCAGGGCTCTCGGTCGATGCCAGCGCCAAGGGCAAGTTCAACGGCAGCGGCGCCACAAGTCGCGCGGATACCTTGACCGGTACCTTGTCGGCAATGGTCACGGAAGTCTTCCCCAATGGCGACCTCCGGATCGAAGGCCGGCGCGAGGTTACGGTGAACAGCGAAAAGCAGACCATGATCTTGAGCGGCGTGGTGCGGCGGGTGGATGTGGATACGAAGAATACGGTCTTTTCCTCCGCGATCGCCGATGCCAGGATCGAGTATACGGGGCTTGGGGTGGTGGACGACGTCCAGCGCCCAGGATGGATGGTCCGGCTTCTGGACTGGATCTATCCATTCTAACGGGCTGGCGGGCATATCAACCGTAGGTTTGAAACGTAGGAGAGCACATGATCCGACGATGGACGTTGGGTATAGTCCTCTTCGTGGTGACGGTGACGACGAGCGCGGAAGCGGCGCGGATCAAGGACATCGCCACCATCGAGGGAATACGGGAAAACCAATTGATCGGCTACGGCTTGGTCGTCGGGCTTGACCGGACCGGCGACATGGTCATCGGCGGTCAGTTCACCGCGCAGGCCATGATGTCCATGCTGAATAAAATGGGTATCAACCTCATTCTCGACCCGATCCAGCTTCTGACGCGAAACATTGCCTCGGTCATGGCGACAGCCAAGCTGCCGCCATTCTCCAGGCCAGGGATGACAATCGACGTGGTGGTCTCCTCCATGGCCAATGCGAAAAGCATTCAGGGGGGGACACTCCTGCTGACGCCGTTGAAAGCGCCGAATCAGCAGGTTTACGCCGTGGCTCAGGGGCCCATTTCGATCGGCGGGTTTATGGGCGGAGGTGGGGGCGGCGGAGCGAAGAGCGGGAGCAGCACCGTGACCAAGAACCACCAGGCAGCCGGGATCGTCCCAGGAGGAGCCATCATTGAAAAAGACGTGCCGATGAATATTGAGGCCTGGGATTCAGTCTCGATCAACCTGAGGCAGGCCGACTTCACCACAGCCATCCGGCTGGCAGACGCGATCGACAGCGTCTTGGGGGCAGGCACGGCGGTGCCGATCAGTTCAGGGCAGGTGCGTACAAGCGTCCCCGCAAGTTTTCAAGGTCGGGTGGTGCAGTACATTGCGACGGTCGAGGGGTTGGATGTGATGGTGGATGTCCCGGCCAAAGTCGTGGTCAACGAACGGACCGGCACGGTGGTCTTGGGCGAGCACGTCCGGCTCTCCACTTGCGCGATTGCACACGGCAACCTGACGATCACGGTCAAGGACACGGTGTCCGTGTCTCAGCCGACGGCCCCGTTCATGGGCTCCTCGAATGGCCAGACTGAAGTCATCAAGAATCAAGACACGGAAGTTCAGGAAGATCCGGCGCGGTTGCTCGTGGTGGATGAAACCGTCACGCTGGGAGAAGTTGTCCGGGCGTTGAACGCGGTTGGGGTGACGCCACGCGACCTGGTTTCGATCCTGGCGGCAATGAAATCGGCCGGTGCGCTTCAGGCCAGTCTTGAAATCATATAAAAACGAATGGATATCTTCAATTGACATCCTTAATCGATTGATAAAGAAGAGCTATGTTTATCGATACTACATCATCTTATGTCTCGAAAATGCCTGATATGTCCGGGCATGAAAGTGAAGGGGTCGCCCAAAAACTCTCAGCCATGGCCGGGGCGAAGGGGAATGACAGGGCAAGCCTTCACCGGGCTGCGAGCGAGTTTGAGGGCTATTTTGTCGCCTACCTGATGAAGGTGATGCGGGAGACGGTCCCGACAGGTCTTTTCGAGAACAAGCATGGGCAGCAGTTTTACTATTTTTACGACCAAGAGATCGGGCGATTGGCTGCAGAACGGGGCGGTCTTGGGTTTGGAACCCAGCTTCTTGAACAATATGACCAGCAACATCAAGGCCTTACGAAATCTGAAAAAAATCCTCTTAAGTTTTCAAGCGATCCTGCCGATAGGGGTGTCGAGCCGGTGAATAGTAAGGAAGCGCCGCAAGGACAACAGCGATCAGGGACGACTTCACCGGTGTTGAAAGGGTAAGTGATGGAAATCTCGGGACACGGACGTGCGCAGGAACTGGCCGCCCTTTTGCTTGGAGTGCAGGAGACGAGTGACCGGCCTATGGCGAAGCAGACGGCCGGTCGTGGTCCCCAGCAGGACCAAGTGGAAATTTCCCACCAGGCGAAGGAAATTCAGCGAATCAAGGAATTGGTCGCGGCGCCTGACGCAGCCAGAGCTGAGCACGTCGAGCAACTTAGGCAGGCTGTCGATAACGGAACCTATGACGTAAACGGCCGGACCGTGGCTGATGCCCTGATCCGACACGTGTTGACCGACGCCGCCCTCTAACCGGCAGACTGGATTTCCAGACTCCTTCTTCAGGGAGTTGCCGGCAGCAGGGGGTGGCACAAGCCAACCCGGCTGCTTTAGGGCGAGCCCTGAGGAAGGAGACTTATGACTGGGGACTACGCAACAACTGCCGCCCTCTTTACGGTCTTAGATCACGAACACCAGAGTCTGGAGGCCCTGCTTGCCCTGTTGGACCAGGAGCA
>SCVQ01000311.1 GCA_004296865.1 Nitrospirota bacterium | reverse complement strand
TGCTTCGCCCGCAGCGACTTGAACAAGCTCTTGGCTGACGGACAAGCCCCGCACGTGGGCGAGTAGAGTAACGTCACATTGGCCATAGATGCACTCCTTCACAACCACAACCGCCAAGGCATCTTAACACCGCGATGAAAGGCCCCGCAAGGCCGAGGGAAAGGCGAACGGCATCCTTGCCGCTTGAGCCCCTGTTGGCGCGCTTGCCAACCGCCTGTGACCGTCTCTTGAAAATCCTCAGCCAGTCCCGCATAGTACCCTTGCCCTTTGACAAGGAAGGCCCGCATGACTCGCTATGCAATGCTGACCGCCTTTGGACAGGACCGGCCTGGAATCGTGGCGGCTCTGGCCGAAGGCCTCTTTCAACTGGGCTGCAATATCGAAGACACCTGCATGACCAGGCTCCGCGGAGAATTCACCATGATGGTCATGGTACGCCTGCCGGTGCACCTGCCTGCGAATGCCTTGGCCGAACGGCTGCTCCCCCACACCACTCCCCTCGAGCTCACCGTCCTCTGCCGCGAAGTCCCCGCAAGGGCCGCTGAACGCGGGGCCGAACCGGACCTGCCGATCTTCATGCTGTCGGTCTACGGCGCCGACCATCCCGGCATTGTCGCGCAGGTGGCTCGTGTGGTGGCGGATCATCGAGGCACCATCACGGATATGAATACCCGTGTCATCGGAACGGCGGACCGCCCCGTCTATATCATGGTCCTGGAAGTCCAGATGCCGGCGGGATCTCAGCCGGAGGCGTTAGGGCAGGCACTCGATCGCCTGAAGCCGTCGCTCGGCGTGGACCTGACCTTCAGGCCCCTGGAACAGGTTCGTCTCTAGTCGTGTCCGGCCAGCCCATCCTCCTCTATCCTCATCCTGCGCTCAAAGCAACCGCCGCGCGAGTTGCTCCGACCAACCCGGATGTCGCGGCGATCGTTCAGGACATGCTCGATACCTTGAAGGCATCCCCTGGCGTAGCACTGGCCGCTCCGCAAATCGGACGATTAGTGCGGATCATCGTCGTAGACGTGTCGCGGAAAAAGGGGGAAGAAGGACACGGGCTCGTGGTGCTCTTGAATCCTCACATCCTGCAGCAAGACGGCCCGCGGATGATCCGGGAAGGCTGCCTCAGCGTGCCTGACTATACCGGCAATGTCTTACGCTATGAGCGTATCGTCGTTGAAGGCACCTTGCCCAACGGCCTGCCCCTCACCCTGGCCACCTCAGGCTTCGAGGCCCTGGCGTTCCAACATGAGCTGGACCATCTGGAGGGGACGCTCTTTTTAGATCGTATTGAATCGCTGAGCACGGACCTGTTCAGAAGAAAGCGCTAGCGGAGCATCGGTCCCTATCAGAGAAGGCGGAGAGGGCGGAATTCCGGCTAAGGTTGCTGGAGCGACGAAGTCGGCGCGTTGGGCTCGCCATCGGCGGAAGGGGCTGGGTTGGATGCAGCGAGGCCGGACGTCGGCAGAACCGGTTCGGGCAATACAGGCTGCCAGACATACTCTGGCGTAAACATGGGTTGGTACTTGGGAGGGAGCGGGATTGGGAAGGTCAATACTTCGTAGGCGCCGCCGACCGTCCGCGCGATGAACCAGCCGAGGCCGTCGATGGGCCCTCGGATCGCACCGGTCACCCATCCTTCGTTGCGTCCAACCAGGTAGATCTGCTTGGGAACCTCGACCCAGCCCGTCACAAGATTCGTCGTCCCCCGCACGAACTTCTTGCCTACCTGATAGACCCATGACGACTCTTCGCCGGCCCGGCTCGAAGACGGCTCACCAGCCCAGGCCATGACCGGGCTGCAGAGCAGGCAGAGGATAACGAACGCGCGGCTCCAGTTCATCATACGATCTTCACCCTGTGGGATCATCGGGCGCCATGATACCGCATTGTTCGGCGAACTGCCAGCCTTGCAACTGCTTTCTCGTTCCGATATGGTACGACGCCAATGCCACAGCATCGCCCTCTCGCAGCACACGTCCTCCTGGCCGGTCTCACCGGCCTCCTCTACCCCCTCTGCTTTCCGAACTTTGACCTTGGCTTTCTGGCCTGGGTGGCCCTCCTGCCCCTCCATCTTGTCCTCGCCACAGCCACCCTACGACGCGCCTTTTGGCTGGGCTGGCTGGCCGGTTTGATCGCCTTCGTCGGTGTCGTGTCGTGGGTGGTGACGGCCATGCACCTCTACGGAAAGGTGCCGTTTGTGATCAGCACCGCCCTCATGGTCCTGCTGGCCGCTTACTTGGGCCTCTACGTCGGGCTCTATGCCCTGGGGGCGGCATGGCTGCAACGAGCGATGCCTCGCCTCTCCTTGCTCGGCGCCCCCTTCCTCTGGGTCGCACTGGAATGGTTCCGCACCTACTTATTTTCCGGCCTCCCCTGGGACTTGCTCGGGTATTCCCAATATCAATGGCTCACCGCGATTCAGATTGCCGACCATACTGGTGTCTATGGAGTCTCCTTTGTGGTGGTCCTCGTCAACGTGGCTCTGGCCGACACCGTCCTCTGGGTCCTGAACCGGTCCCGACGGCCATCGGAGGGCACGCGCGTGGCTCCGTTCCCCTGGCTCACCCCCGCTGCGGCCATTCTCTCGATAAGCGTCACCCTGCTCTACGGACAGTCCCAACTCAATGCGGTCTCCAACGCGCCGGACCGATCCCTCACGATCGGCCTGGTGCAAGCCAACATCGACCAGGCCCATAAATGGGACGACGCCTATCGCCGTGAAACGCTGGACCGCTATCTACGGCTCACCGCCCAGGCGGCCGGCGGCAGCGACCTCCTCATCTGGCCCGAAGCCGCCACGCCCTTTCTGTTCGAGCGTGAAACGGAATATCGAGGCGAAGTGACCGACCTGGTACGGACGCACGGCGTGCCGCTCCTCCTGGGAAGCCCGGCGCTCCGTTATTATCCGAACGGCCGCCCGTACCTCTTGAACAGCGCGTACTTCCTGGCGCCTGACGGCGAGGTCCTCGGACGGTACGACAAGCAACACCTCGTGCCCTTCGGCGAATACATTCCGCTGAAGTCCTCATTGCTCTTCTTCTTGGATAAACTCGTCGAAGGGATCGGCGACTTTGAAGCGGGCACGACCGCCACCGTCCTCTCCGTCCCGACCAAGTCCGGGGCGTCCCCTGCACCCAACCCGGCCCGATTCGGGGTCGTGATCTGCTACGAGGTGATTTTTCCCGACCTCGTGCGCGAATTCGCCCGCGGCGGAGCCGGCTTCATGGTGACGATCACCAACGACGCCTGGTTCGGCGCCTCAGCCGCCCCCTTCCAGCACTTCGGCATGGTGGTCTTCCGGGCGGTGGAAAACCGCCGCGCCTTCGCCCGCGCCGCCAATACCGGCATCTCCGGGTTCATCGGCCCGCAAGGGCACATCCTGCAGGCCACGCCGATCTTCGAGGAACGGGCCGTGACCGGAAGCCTTCCGGTCGAAACGACCCTCACCGTCTACAGCCGATACGGTGATGTGTTTGCCTATGCCTGTGTTATAATCACCGGACTTTTGTTCTGGGGCGCGCGTCTCCGGATGCGGAACGAGGCGGCCGGGGCACCGAATCGCGCCTAAGATAAACCACGCAAAGGAACC
>SCVQ01000004.1 GCA_004296865.1 Nitrospirota bacterium | reverse complement strand
TGAAGTTCCTGCTCAAAACCTCCATCATGCTCATGATCGGAGGCGCCGTCTATGCGATTTATCTGTCCAGTCTGAACGAGCGCATTTCCCAGGCGACCCAGCAACCCGCTCAGCGAACGATGACCGGAAAAGAATTGCTCGGAGGCATACAAGGGACAGCCGACCAGGTCCAACAGGTCATTGACAAGGCTGCCGCCCCAGTCAAGGAGATGCTCGACAAGACAACGGCTGCCACGGTGGGGGAAGTCCACCGGACGGTCACCGAGGTGAATCAGGCAAACCGGCAACACGAGAACGCTCTCCACTCGATCGACTCCACGCCATAGACACCGGAGGTGCCGGCTTCAGAGAAGCCGGCACTGAGCGGCATCTGATCGAGATTCGTCTTGCAGTTTCTATCGGGATCAATCTCGCCGATCGGAAGAGACCAAGCGGAAAGACTGCACCAACGCAGGAGAAGATGGCGTGATTACTGTTGACTTGCCATTGAGCATCGGCTAACGTCATTTTCTAGTCTCACTCGCTGCTGGGAGTCCTGGGGCGGCTGACGGAGTGCTTCATGCCTGACCGTGCCTATGTCTTAATCAATGTCCTTCCCGGACAGACCGCCAACGTCCTCAAGGCCTTGTCGGAGATCAAAGAAATCAAGACCATCGACCCCTGCTGGGGAAAGCCGGATATCTTCACCGTGGTGGAAGTCGCGGATCAGGATACGCTGACCACGCTGGTCCTCTCGAAAATCCATTCGATCGAGGGCGTGGCTCAGACCGACACGCACCTGGTGTATCGGCTCAAAAAATAACGACGGGAGAACGGACAATCCGATGGACAGGACAGCCCCCTCCTCACACAAGCCAAAACGCTCAAGGCCGTGGCTTACGTGGCTGGTGCTCATTTCCCTCGCCGGGTGTGCGACGATTCCAGCCCCGGCAGAGATGGATGTTGCCGAAGCCACGTTTGAGGCATCAGAGAGTCGGGTCCGGACGGCGGTCGCCCAAGTCCTCACGGAAGGCAACTACGAGGTCCAAGACGCTGACGACAAGGAGCCGGTCTTGAAAACCGGTTATCGAAATGAAATGGACGGCCCCTGGAACGGACTCCTCCACTCCCGATTCGGGAGAGGCCGCAGCAAGGTTGAGGTCACGATCACACCGGAAGGTGACGCCCTCACCCATGTGGTGATCCGGGTCGCCTACGAAGGCAAAGACAGCTTGTTCGCATCCTGGCAAGCCTACGTCCCTCCCCTCCCGCAAAGCGCGGCCAACCAAATCAGGCTGCTGAAAAACGCGCTCGGCCTGCTCTGACTTCTGCGCGCCCAACAACCGGCCGGTTGACGCTCAGTGCGATTCGGAGGCTTCTTCTCCCGGCTCCCCGAGCGGCAACCCAAATCGTTCCGCCATCCGGTAGAGGGTCCGCCGATCGATGCCCAGGATCTTCGCGGCACGGACCTTGTTCCCGCCGGTCTCGCGGAGCACCCGCATCAGATATCGTTTGTCCATTTCATCCAAGGTCGGCAGCGTGTCATTCTCCTGCACGTCGTTCCCGAACGACTCAGCCCCGGGTACGGCTCCGGCCTTGCGGACGGTCTCCGGCAGATCGTCAGGAAGGACCAAGGGGCCGTGGCTCAACGACACCGCCCGTTCGACGATATTCTCCAACTCCCGTACGTTGCCGGGCCAGTGGTAGCGCTGAAGGAGCGCCATGGTCTCGGGAACGAATCCTCTGAGGGGCTCGTGACCTCCCGAATACTGCTGTAAAAAATGATGGGCGAGCATCGGAATATCGTCATGCCGATCCCGCAAGGGCGGGAGCACGATCCGCACCACGTTCAAGCGATAAAAGAGATCTTCGCGGAATCGTCCCTCCTTGACCAGCACGCCCAGATCCCGGTTCGTCGCCGCAATGATCCGTACATCGACCTTCGCGGCGACGGTCCCGCCCACACGCCGGACCTCCTGCTCCTGAATCACCCGCAAAAGTTTGGCCTGAAGCGCAGGCCCCACGTCGCCGATCTCGTCCAGGAACAGAGTCCCGCCATCGGCGGTTTCGAAGAGCCCCAGCTTGACGCCAACGGCCCCGGTGAACGCCCCCTTCTCGTACCCGAACAACTCGGATTCCAGCAGCGTCTCCGGTAACGCGGCGCAATTGATCGGGACGAACGGTCGGTCCCACCGCGGACTGTTCGAGTGGATCGCCCGCGCAACCAACTCCTTGCCGGTCCCGCTTTCTCCCTCCAGCAGCACCGTGCTCTTGCTCGTCGCCACCCGAGCCACCAGCTTGTAAACCTCCAGCATGGGCGGACTGCTGCCGACCAACTGAGACCGATCCGTCCGCTCGCGCAGTTCCTCCCTGAATCGGGCGTTTTCGCGTACGAGGCGGCTGTGCTCGAGACTGCGCCGCACGACCAGACGGATTTCCTCTTTTTTGAACGGCTTGGCTAAATAATCGTAGGCCCCTTGCTTGATCGCTTCGATGGCCCCTTCCATCGACCCGAACGCGGTCAGCAACACGATGCCCGTGTCCGGACTGAACCGTTTAAATTCCCGCAGGACCGTCAGGCCGTCCACCGTCCCCATGCGCATATCCGTCAGCACCAAGTCGAAGCGCATGTGGCGGCCCTGCTCGATCGCTTCCGCGCCGTCGGCCACCGCCTCCACCCCATAGCCCTCTTTCTGCAGAGCCTCCACCAGAAGGTCGCGCGCGACCAGATCGTCATCCACCACCAGAATCTTGGCGTCAGACGCCGCCATCGATCTCTCCTTCCCTCGCTGCTCCCTCTTTCATGTGACTCGGCAGGACGATCATAACCGTCGTGCCCTTGCCGACCGCACTCTCGATCGAGAGGGAGCCGCCATGGGCGGCCACGATCTGCCGACTGAGGAACAGTCCCAGTCCCGTCCCATCCCCGATGGCCTTGGTGGTAAAAAAGGGTTCGAAGGCCTGACTGCGGTGCTCATCGGGCATCCCGCATCCGGTGTCGCGCACGGCGAGCGTGACCATCGCCTCGATCGGCGGTTCGCCGGCCCGCTCTCGTGCGGCCAATTCCTCTTCCGTGGCCCGATGGCTGTCCACCGCAATCACCACCTCACCGCCGGCCTGGGTCGCCGCCAGCGCGTTCGCCATGAGGTTCACCAGCACCTGCTGCAACTGTTCCACATCACCCCAGATGGGAGGCACCGCGCTGCCCCTCTCCACCCTCAGCGCCACTTCTTTGCCGGCAAACGACGGCCCCATCAGCCCCACGACCGGCTGGACGAGGCGATCGACCGGCAGGCGGGACAGCACGGGCTTGCGCTGTCTGGTCGATGAGAGCAGGTCCTCGATGATGCGCACGACGCGGCTGATCTGGGAGTCGATGATCTCGACCCGCTTGCGCGTGTCTTCAGTCACGCCCGGCTCTTCTCCCAACGCTTGCACGTGCCAGGCGATGGAATGCAGGGGTGTGCCCACTTCATGCGCGACGGAGGCCACCAGTTGCCCGACGGCGGCCAGCCGCTCGGACCGGTGCAGCGCATCCTTGATCTCCACCAGTTGGGCATTCGCCCGCAGCAAATTCTCCGTCTGCAGGGCCAACTCGGCCCGCGCCGCCTCCTCTCGCGCCTTGCGCTCTTCGCGCGTCATTGCGAAGTAGGCCACCCCCGCCAGCACCCCGACCACCACCGTTCGGTTGATGACGGCGGAAACGAACCGCCCGGGCTTGGTCGGCCGCAGCAGACCGATGTAGGTCGCGACGATGCAGACCGCGACCGTGAGGTACATCAACCGGCGATTCCGCGCCGTGGCGATCAGCAAAATGGGCAAGACAAAGCCATAGGCGCCCACCACGTTGGCCGGCGTGACCGTCTCGACGATGACGATCAGGAGCACCAGCGAGGCCGACACACCGAGGACCAGCGGGTTTTTGATGGTCACGTTCATGCGTTTGCCGGACGGATGGCGCGCACTGCTGCCGCCAGCTTGTGGAAAACAGGGTCCTCACGTAACGCTTCCATCGGGAGGCTCGTTTTGCGGGACCAGTTCGGATGGCTGTCAACCGTGCCAGGCACGTTCGTCTGCGCGCATTCCCCCAGCCAGTCACCGACAGACGCCATCATGATCCAGGCAGGGGTCCGTGCCAGATACGTATGGATCGCCAGGCACAGTTCCGTCGTCATGTGCGGCACCGATGCCGGATCTTCCGCGACCCCTTCCGGCAACAGGCCTTGAGCATTCACCGCACTCAGCATGCGCGCCTTGTCCTGCCACCGTTCCTCCAAGGCCCGCTGCCGGGAGCCCTCCTCCGGATAGAATCCCAACTTGGCCCTGGTGTCAATGTCCTGCCCGACCCAAAACCCTGCCAGCGTCGGAAGGTCATGCGTCGTGGCCACGGCCATCGCAGGCTTCGGATAGACATCGGGTGCTTTCCACCCCCCGTCCTCGCGCCGTTCGAAATAGAAGACCCGATACGAGAGTACGTTGGCGGCGGCCAGCCGTTCGCGAACCGAGTCCGGCACCGTACCCAAATCTTCCCCGACGATGAGCGCCTGCTGTCGCAGGCTCTCCAGCGCCACGATCCCCAGGAGATCCTCTGCCGGATAGTGCACGTAGGCGCCTGCCGATGCCGGAAGTCCGCGCGGAATCCAAAAGAGCCGAAACAGTCCCATCACATGGTCCAGCCGGATCGCCCCGCCGTAAGCCAGATTTTTTCGCAGCAGCGCGATAAACATCCGGTACCCGCTGGCTCGCAACCGTCGCGGGTTGAAGGGAGGCAGGCCCCAGTTCTGTCCCTCCGGAGCAAAGGCGTCCGGGGGACATCCGCTATCGGCCTCCAAGGCCAGGACATCCTGGAACGCCCAGGCATCACTGCCGGATCGATCGCTGCCGAGCGCAAGGTCATGGTACAAGCCGACCGTCATGCCATGCTCGCGAGCCCCTGCGGCCACCCGCCCCAACTGCTCGTCGGCCAGCCACTGGAGATACTGATGAAACCGGATGTGCTCAACATGGGTGGCCCGAAAGGATGCAACGGCGGCAGACTTCGGGTCACGGTAGGGTTCGGGCCAATCCTGCCATCCCCCCGCCTGCGGATGCACGGAGCGCAACTCTTCCGACAGGGCCTGGAAAAGGGCAAAGTGCTCCAGCAA
>SCVQ01000310.1 GCA_004296865.1 Nitrospirota bacterium | reverse complement strand
GGGTCCATCCGATCGACGAAGTCACGGACGATGTCCTCCTCCACTCCGGCGCAGAGGGGCAGAAGGGTGGTCAGTAGGCGTTCAGTTGTCATGGCGGTCTTTAGTATACCGTGCGTCGGCCTTTTGTGCAGCGTCGTTGTGCGGGTTCATTGTATGGCCCTTGGTCCGTCGGTATAATGCCGGGCATGGGGCATGTGTCGGAGGCGCATCGGTCGGCAGCGGGCGGGGACGGATCTCGCGGGCAGGACCCTGCCCGGTTGTTGCTGGCGGCCGGCCTTGTCAATGAAGAGGTCCGCCGGTTGTTGGAGCCATATGGCTTTGCGGACCCAGCACGTGCCGACGCCAATATCCAGGTGATGGCCGGTGAGCCGAGGTCCCGGCAGGCCCTGGCCAAGATCGTAGGCGAGCTGCTGGCCTCCGTGGCCCTGACCGCCGACCCTGATCAGGCGTTGGATCATTGGGAGCAACTATTTCGGGATGGCGTCAACCGCATCCAACTGTTCGACTACCTGGGCGGATCGCCCCGGATGCTACATCTTCTCTGCACGATGTTCGGGAACAGCCCGTCCCTGGCACAGACATTGATCCGCGATCCGCTGCTGATCTATTGGCTGGCGGAGGAGCAGGTGCTCACGCGGCAGCCGTCTCGTGCGGTGCTGGACCGAACCCTGCGGGCCAGCGTGTCCAACGTGGAAACGGTGGGGCTCAAGCTCGAATCGCTCCGCCGCTTCCGGCGTCGGGAGATGCTGCGCATCGGCATACGGGATCTGCTCCGGTTGGCCTCGGTCCAGGAGAGCACCGCGGCATTGTCCACCCTGGCCGCGGTCTTGATTCAGGCAGCCTATGAGATTGTGGCGGTCGAGCTGCGGCGGCAGTACGGGGTGCCTAAGCACCGGGACCGGTCGAAACGGCTCGTCGAAACCGGCTTTGCCGTGATGGCGATGGGCAAGCTCGGCGGCGGCGAGCTGAACTTTAGTTCCGATGTGGACCTGATCTACGTCTACGCCTCGGACGAAGGGGAGACGCATCCGGTCCATCGGCCATCGGCCGTCAGCCGTCAGCGATCGATCCCCAACGAGGAATATTTCGAGTATCTGGCGCGGGACCTCACGCGAGCGCTCGCCGAAGTCACGCCGGAGGGGTACGTCTTCCGGGTCGATTTGAGGCTTCGCGCCGAAGGGGCTGTGGGGCGGCTGGCTCGGCCGCTGGTCGGATATCGGCAGTACTACCGGGCTCGTGGACAGGCCTGGGAGCGGCTGGCGCTTCTGAAAGCCTGGCCGATAGCCGGTGACCTATCGCTGGGGCGGGCGTTTCTCCGCATGGTCAAGCCCTTTGTCTTGGGCCCGCGCCGGGGACGAATCGAGACGAAGGAGGTGGCCGCTCTGATCGGAGAGGTCAAAGCGGTTAAGGAAATGATCGACGAGAAAATGGCCGGGCGAGGCCATGAGAACCGGAACGTCAAGCTGGGGACGGGTGGCATCCGCGAGATCGAGTTTCTCGTGCAGGCGATCCAGGTGCTTTGCGGCGGGAGGAAAGCTGCCATCCTGGATCGGAGCACAATGGGCGCCCTGGCTCGGTTCAGACGTCACGGGATTCTTTCGGCCGGGGCCCAGGCCGCGTTAGCCAAGGCCTATGTATTCCTGCGCGATGTGGAACACAAGCTGCAGATGGTCCATGACCTCCAGACCCACGCCTTGCCGGAGTCGCCGGAGGAGTTGACTCGCTGTGCGATTCGGTTGGGCTATCCGTCCCGCGATCGACGGGCGGCGATGAAACGATTTACCGAGGACTACCGCCGGCACACAGGGTTCGTGCGCCGCACCTTTCAAGGCCTGTTCGACAGGCCGCAACGATCCTCCTTACTCAAGGCTGCGCTTCGGAAGGGCTAAAAGAACAGCCGGGGCCGCGAGACTTGCTCCGCTCAGAAGGCAGAGTCGCACGGATCGCTCAACGTTTCGCGGCGGCTTGGCGCCTGAACTTGCTGCGTCCCAGCTTCGCAGAACGCAGCTTCGAACAGCAGGCACCACAAGACGCTGCCGCTTCCACTGAGCGATTCACCATGCGCCTCTGATGCCGCTCGCAAGTCTCGCAGCCCCGGCTGAATATCTATGAAGGTTAGCTCGACCTTGCCATTTGTTACGACATCAAAGCCTACCCCTCCCCCCCCTTGTCCCCCTTTTAACTTGAACTGGCTAGTGCTTACAGATGCTTTGCTGCGGCGACACTCGGAAAGCTTGTTGCTTCGTTCCCATAGACGATGCCTGGCGTTGAGTGAAGAATGCTCCCCCCATCGGTTTCTGCGATG
>SCVQ01000309.1 GCA_004296865.1 Nitrospirota bacterium | reverse complement strand
GGAGGCAGGCCTACGCTACGTGCCCTACCAGAGTGAGGAAGCGGCGCGCTGCCTGGCCGGGGAATATCAACCAGGCCGGCCCGATGTCGCGTTCCTTGTGGAGCAGGATGGCACGATCAGTCGAGGGTTGGACGCCTTCTTGCCGCTCCTGCCTGGCCTTCGCGGGGGGCGAGTGCTGCTGGCCTTGCTGCGGGTTCCGCCCATGAAGTCCATCGCGTATCTGGCCTATCGACTGGTCGCTCGCTACCGCTATCGCTGGTTTGGTCGAGTGACGGGGGGCGGGATGGCTGAGTGAAGAGCCTGGGACTGTCACATCGGCGGATTTGTACCGGCTGAGAACACCGTCTATTTTTTCTCCTGATTGGATCACCTTACTGAGGAGCGAGGTTCAGAGATGGATACGACCACCATGCTCGGGTTTGCGGCCGGTACCTTGACGACCATTGCCTTTGTGCCGCAGTTTCTGAAGACCTGGCGATCCCGATCGGCTCAGGATGTCTCGCTCGGCATGTTGGTGACGTTCTGGACGGGGGTGCTGTGCTGGTTGGTGTACGGCCTCCTCATCCACTCTCAGCCGGTGATTCTTGCCAACGCGATTACCTTGATCTTGACCGGTGCGATTGTGGTCTTGAAAATGAAATATCGCTGAGGCGGGTGGTGAGAAGCCGTCCGCTTGCACGGTCCTCGTCTCGCTGTGGCGGACCGTGGCGCGATCGGGCGAACGTCGGCGCACTTTGACCTTGACAAGGCTCCGCAGCCTCTCCTATTGTGGGGCACAACATAGATGTCTCCGGGTGAAGGGAAGAGGGTGTGAATCCCTCGTGGTCCCGCCGCTGTGATGGGGACGAAACCCGCGGAAGCCACTGGCTGTAGACGTGATGCGTAGGGCGTCATGCGTGAAGGGTAGGAGGAATCCTCTATTACCCATCACTCATCACGCATAACGTGTCACGGCAAAGTTGGGAAGGCGCGGGGAGTAGGGTCCGCGACGCGAGGAATAACGAGCGTCACGTTTGCGGACGCCGGCGAGTAAGTGAGCCGGCCGGTTCTTATCCCCTAAGCCAGAAAACCTGCCCGAGCAATAACCGTCTTTCCCTCGTGGGCTGGGGAAAGGGTGAGGGTGAAGAAGCGGGTGCAATCCTCAGGGTCTCTCAGGCCTTGGGGATTTTTTGTTTGCGGAGCCATCAACAACAAGGCGGCGTGTGGGTGGGAGCCTGGTGTCTCTGCCTGGCGTTGCTATGGACCACCGGCTTTGCCTATGCCGGCGAGAGTGACGGGATGGCGCTGAAGCGGCGACAGCAAGGTATCCTCACAGGCATGCCGTTCATGGCCAATCTGGCCTCGCGGACTTTCGTGGACGACCTGGGACGCAAGCTGTACCTGGCCAAGCCGCCGGCCAGAATAGTCTCGCTTGCGCCCAGCATGACGGAAATCCTCTATAGCATTGGGCTCGACGAGGAAATCGTTGGGGTCACCGACTTTTGCGACTATCCCCCCCAGGCCAGCGCCAAACCCAAGATCGGTTATTCGCATCCAAACTTGGAGTCCATCGTCGCGTTGAGGCCGGACCTGATCCTGGCCCCCAATACCTTTCTCCGGGCGGATATCCTGGCCAAGCTCGAACAACTCAAGATTCCCACATTTATTCTGGATGCCAAGGCCATTGAGGATATTCCCTCCCACATTCAGATCATTGGACGCATGATGGACCGTGCCCAGGCGGGCGATCGGGTAGCCACCGAGATGCGAGGGCAGATCGGGGCGCTCAGGGCCAAGGTACAGGCGCTCCCGCCTCTGCGCGTGCTGTATGTCCTGAACAGCCAGCCGCTCATCACGGTTGGGCCGGGGAGCTTTATCCACCAGATGATCGAGCTGGCCGGCGGCATCAACGTGGCCGGCCGCGCCCAGGCTCCCTATCCGCGTCTGAGCTTGGAAGAGGTACTGAGGGAGGATCCGGAGCTGTTGATCTTTCCCGTGGGCAAGAGCGAAGCGGTGTCCGAGAGCGAGCAGCAGCAGTGGCAGCGATGGACGACCATGTCGGCGGTACGGCAGCAGCGGTTCCATCATGTCCAATCGGATCTCTTGAATCGGCCTGGTCCCAGGATTGTGCAAGGACTGGAGGCCTTGGCCAGAATCATCCATCCGGAGGCCTTCGACCAGAGGCCGGGACCATAATGGGACTCATGGCCGGACCGACCGAATCGGCAGGACAGAAGGCTGTCACAACGGCTCCTGCGGCTTTGGCCACGGCAGCTGCCGACCCACGCGCCGTGGCGGGCGGGTCATCCAGACTCTCGCCCATGCGGTGGCTGCTCACCCTGTCGGCCCTGGCTGCAACCGCCGGTCTCGTGCTGTTGACCTGCATGCAATTCGGCACGGAGCATATCGGCTTTGCCGAAGAGATGCGGATCGTGAGCTTGGCTCTTCGTGAAGGGCAGGTCGGTCTTGAATCGGCCGGCGCTGCCGGCGTGATCCTCATGCAGGTGCGCTTGCCGCGGGTGCTCTTGGCCTTCATGGTCGGAGGCTGTCTGGCGGCCGTCGGTGTGGGGCTTCAGGCCTTATTGCGGAATCCACTGGCCGACCCCTACGTGCTCGGTATTTCCAGCGGGGCGGCGTTGGGCGCCGGGCTGGCGATCCTGTTTGGGTTGACGGGCACCGTCCTGGCGTTTTCGGCTCTCCCTCTCTGTGCCATGGCTGGAGGGTTACTCTCCGTCCTCGTGGTCTATCGCATCGCGACATCCTATGGGTATCTGCCCATCCATACGTTGCTGCTGGCCGGGGTGATTCTCAATGCCATCTTCTCCGCGCTGGTCATGTTTGTGACGTCGATTATGGAGCCGAATCGCTCCTTCGGCATGATGTCCTGGTTGATGGGCACGCTGACCGCGCCGGACTATTCGGCCATGCTCGTGCTGGCTGCCTATCTCGTAGTCGGCCTGTTCGTCTTGTTCCGCCAGGCGGCCTCGCTTAACCTCCTTGCGCTGGGGGAAGAGTCTGCGCGTGCGCTGGGTGTGGAGGTTGAGGCCGTCAAGAAGATCGTCTTTTTCACCTCGGCGCTGCTCACGGGCGCTGTGGTCTCGGTCAGCGGCATGATCGGTTTTGTCGGCATGGTCATCCCTCATGCGATGCGCCTGCTCATCGGGGCGGACCACCGGCTGCTGTTGCCCGCCTCCGCCTTGGTGGGGGGGATGTACCTGACGGCCGCGGATACGATCGCGCGCACGTTGCTGTCTCCGACAGAGATTCCCGTGGGCGTCGTGACCGCCTTGGCCGGAGGGCCGTTCTTTATCTATCTTCTGGCATCGCGGAAGGGCCGGCTGGCATGAGCCCCAAGGCAACGACGGGGATTCCCGCCTACTCGGTGGAAGGGCTCCGGTTTTCCTACGGCCATGCCGGGAGTGGCCGGTCGGTCAATGGCTGGGTCCTTGATGGCCTTACCTTCGAGGTGCGTCCGGGGGAGATACTGGGGGTTCTAGGTCCGAACGGGTCCGGGAAGAGCTCACTGCTGAAAATCCTGGCGAAGGTGCTGTGTCCGCGGGAAGGCCTGGTGAAGCTGTTCGGTTTCGAGCTCACCGGCATGCCGCAGCATGCCGTGGCCAGGGCGGTGGCCCTGGTCCCGCAGGAGAGCCCGATCACCTTCCCATTCTCGATCACCGAAATGGTGTTGATGGGGCGGTTCCCCCACCATCGGCTCAACGTTGGACTGAGCGGTCTCGGCTGGGAAGGGCCGGAGGATGTTCGTGTGGCGGAGGCGGCGATGCGGGAGACCGATGTGCTGCACCTGGCCCATCGCTCCATCGCCGATGTGTCGGGCGGGGAGCGTCAGCGGGCGGTCATTGCCCGCGCGCTAACGCAGGAGCCGAAGGTCCTGCTTCTGGATGAACCGACGGCCTTTCTGGATCTCCACCACCAATTGGATATTTGCTCGATCCTGCGCCGGCTCAACGAAGAGCGGGGATTGACCGTGGTCTTGGTGTCCCACGACCTGAATCTGGCCAGCCAATACTGTGATCGCCTATTGTTGTTGGATAAGGGGCGGGCCGTACGCCTGGGGCTTCCCGAGGACGTCATGA
>SCVQ01000308.1 GCA_004296865.1 Nitrospirota bacterium | reverse complement strand
GATGCCATGCGCTTGTTCCAGGCCTTTATCAAACGCATGACCAAAGGGGCGACCGGGTGGCCCCGCGCCCTCATTGAGAAGCATGCCAAGACTCGGAGTCGCAAGTGCCTGAACGACTGGCTCGATATCCGCTTGATCGCCAAGCGGACGGCGGTAGTCAGCCAGTTGATTTACTATCCGTTCATCGTCCTGTCCCTTATGATCGTGGCGCGCATGCGGATCTTCGACAACTGGGACTTTCCGCCTCCTCTCTTGCTGATCTGGGGGCTCAGCACCGGCTATGCCTTTGTGTCCGCCATCATGCTGAGCCAGGCCGCAGAAGAAGCCAGGTGGGCGGCCATCCGGAGTCTCACGGACATCAAATTCAAGCTGCTCCAGGAGCGAGGGACTGGATGGGAAGAGGAGGCCCAGCAGGTCGATCTGACCATCCAGGAGATCGAGTCGGAGCGGGGAGGCGCCTTTGCAGATTGGAGGCAACACCCAGTGCTGAAGGCGACACTCTTGCCGTCGGGCGGCATCGGTCTCGTGACGTTGCTGGAATATCTCTTCTGACGAAGACGATGGTCAGACAATCAAGGAAATCCGGCCCGCTGTGCCAGAAAGGAGGATGCCATGAGATCGATCGAGAAACGGACGGGAACGGTGCGTGCGGCATTCGATCAGGGACAGGTGCCGACGATCGCCTGCTTCAACAAGGCGACGGTCCCTCTCGGGGTGAATTTTGACAAGCTGCTGGCAGCCCTGCAGGATTTCATCGACCGGCATTTCGCTCCGGTCTGGGGCACCCCGGCGAAGCTGGTCAAGACGAACGGGTTCCTTAAGGGGGCCTGGGCGATGGTGTTTCTGGACAATGCGGATGTGCAGGGCGCGCTCGCCTATCACGACCTCACCCCGGAGGGGTTGCCGCTCTCCAAGGTCTTTGTGAAAACAACCTTGAACAATGGCGATAAGGTGAGCGTCTCGGCCTCGCACGAACTGGCCGAGATGCTGGTCGATCCGGCGATCAACCTGATGACGACCGGACCCAACAGCAAACTGGTCTATGCCTACGAGACGGCCGATCCGGTCGAGGAGGGAGAATTCACGATCGACGGCATTCCCATGAGCAACTTCGTCTATCCCGCCTACTTCGAGGTGTTTCGCAAACCCGGCTCGGTCAAGTTCGACCATCTTGGGAAGGTGAAGCGACCGTTTCAACTTTTGTCCGGGGGATACCAGATCGTCTTCAAAAACGGAAACTGGAGCCAGGTCTACGGCTCAAAAGCCAAGGCCAAGCGGTTCAAGCAAGAGGATCGTCGAGGTCACCGGAGCACCTATCGCGGACGTCCGCCCGCCAAACCGTCCCTGGCTCATCGCTAGGAGAAGGCCCTGGCCGGCCTATGAGGCTTGCGAGGACCTCGTGGCTTCCGGCTGATTACACCACGCGGGCTGTCGCGGGGGCGATGGCGACGTGGCTGCCGGGGATTTTCTGCTCCAGGCCGGTCCGCATTGCATCGATGGTTTTTTGCACTGCCGCCATGGTTTTCGTCCCGTCGAATTCCAGGAACAAATCAATGTAGACGATTTTCCCGGACCGCCGGGAGCGCATGCCGTGAAAGGCTACGTAGTCGTCGAAGTAGGCGGCCAATTCACGGAGGATGACCAATTGCAGGGACTCGTCCAGGGCACGATCCAGCAGGTCGGATACGTTCATCGACACGATGCTGTAGATGGAATAGGCGAGGAAGCCGGACAGGACGACGGAGAAGACCGGATCGATGTACTGCGCCCAACGGTACTGCTGGAGCGCGAGGCTCAGCCCTAGCGACACGACGACGCAGAGATTCGCCATGGTTTTGGTGCGGAACAAATGCCATTGCGACTCCAAAATGGTCGAGCTTTCTTGTTGCGCCAGAAGCAAGGTGCGCCGCCATGACCAGGCGTTGACTCCTGTCGAGTAGAGGGCGACGAAGAAGCCCAAGCCGATATGTTGGATCGTCACTGGCTGCCGGAACCTGACCACGGCGCCATAGAGCGCGATGGCCAGGGAGACGAGCATCGTTCCCGCCACCAGCAGGCTGGAGAGATTCTCCAGCTTGCCGTAGCCGTAATCGTAAGCGAGCGCTTTCCCCGTGGCGATTCGGCGCATCGTCAGCCAGGCCAGAAAGGCGGCGAACGTGTCCCCGCCGCTTCTCAGGAGGTCCGAGAACAGGGTCACGGAGTTGGCGATTGAAGTCGCGAAGATCTTCAGCGAGAACGAGAGGGCTCCGGTCAAGAAATTGAACCGAATGGACCGCTCAATGGTCTTGTACTTGCGGAGGGTGCTGGCTTGCGGAGTGGGCATCGTGCCTTTCGACTCTGATTCTGAGCCGACACGCTAACGCCTCGACCAGCCGGAGTCAACTCTCTTCCTCCCTCTTCCATCGATTGTTTGCGGTTCTCATCCAATTCTGAATGGCCGATTCGCGCGCAATCCTAACCCATCGTGATTGTGGGATTTTTTTTGCTCAGAAGCCGCTCAAGCCAGGTGCGCCTCCCGACCGATATGGGTAGTAGCGAGTGAGGGCCAGAGGGGGAATTCGTCACAGAAGAGGTGGTGAATGAGTCACGCATTGAAAAACACTCGTCGGCGCCTAAGCCATGATGAAGCCAAAGCTGCCGAGGCGGCTTTTCAGGGACAGCCATTCAATGGCGATTGGTCTGACGCGGCCCATCTGGTCTACGACGGTATGCTGGCAGCGATCCATAAACGGAGTGAGGAGCGCCGCGCGGCCCAGGCAGATCAGGATGTGGACGAGGCGGACTATGTGAGCACCCTCCTCCTCAGAGAGGAAATGGCGGAAGAGGTGTCTGCGGCTGTGGAGCGGGTGAAACGCCTGCTCAGCCAGGGGCTTGCCGCCCTCGTCGGGTTGGCATTGCTGTGGAGCTTGATGCCGCAGGAGGCGGAGGCGGGGGCGTTGGGTAGGCTCAGAGAGCAGGTCATCCCGATTCTCGCTGTGACGATGGCGCAGGCCCCGACCGGGATCGTGGCCAACCTGATCGTCTCTTTTGAAGAACGCCACGACCGTGGCGGCCTGATGGTCCAGTTCAGGACGACGCCGGGCCGTTTCTCACGGATGGCGCAAACCGCCGTCGAGCAAGCCATCCACCGCACGGCAAAAGCCGCTGGGCTCTCCACCGATTCGTGGACGGTCGTGCTT
Source organism: Nitrospirota bacterium (assembly GCA_004296865.1). Lineage (GTDB taxonomy): Bacteria > Nitrospirota > Nitrospiria > Nitrospirales > Nitrospiraceae > SCVQ01. The sequence continues at coordinate 3,244 of SCVQ01000308.1, read as the reverse complement.
TCCGTGCCCTATGCCGGCCTGACCGTCTACGGTGAAAGTCTCTCCGCCATGGTCGCGCTTGTCGTTGTCGCCCTGGCCAAAGGGGAGACGGTCCCGTCCGATCGGGTCACATGACCGGCGCGGTCGGTTCGGAGGGCCGTATCATGCCCGTGGGGGCCGTGCCGCTCAAGGTGGAGGCGGCGAATGAGGCGCGCATGCATCGAGTCCTCGTGCCGGACGAGGTCGACACGGCGGACGCCGATTGGGCGACCCCGTTCCTCGTGCAGGTGTCGCCGGTGGGCTCGATTTCCCAAGCCTATGAAGCTCTGACCGACCGTCCCCTTCGTCCCTAGCCGCGCCGTTTTTCTGGGCGGACAAGGCCTTGATCCCCGGGCGCAAGCCCGTGCCGAACCTTTCCAAGTCGCTGACTTCTCTCGCAACACAGACCAGCCGAGATCGCCCCTTGCGCAGACACCAAGGATAACGTTACCCTAGTTGTGTCATACCATCCGGCAATTACCGGTGATCCACATTCATCGTTGAAAGGAGAGCACATCATGGCACTACGATTGGGAGATGAAGCGCCGAATTTTACGGCGGAGACGACCGAGGGGACCATCAATTTTCACCAATGGCTGGGCGACGGCTGGGGCATCCTCTTCTCGCACCCCAAGGACTACACGCCGGTCTGCACCACCGAGCTGGGCACCGTCGCCAAGATCATGCCCGAGTTCAAGAAGCGCAACGTGAAGGTGCTCGCGATCAGCGTGGACCCCTTGAACGACCATAAGGGCTGGATCAACGACATCAACGAGACGCAGAAAACCACCGTCAACTATCCCATCATCGCCGACCCGGAGAAAAAGGTGGCGCAGCTCTACGACATGATCCACCCGAACGCGCTGGATAACATGACCGTGCGGTCCGTCTTCATCATCGGGCCGGACAAGAAGGTCAAGCTCATGCTGACCTATCCAGCCTCCTGTGGGAGGAATTTCGACGAATTGTTGCGTACGGTGGACTCGCTGCAGCTCACCTCCAAGTTCAAGGTCGCGACCCCGGCCAATTGGAAAGACGGCGATGACTGCATCATCACCCCGGCCGTCTCCGATGCCGACGCCAAGACCCTCTTCCCCAAGGGCTTCAAGACGGTGAAGCCCTACCTGCGCATCACGCCTCAGCCGAACAAGTAATCGGCGTGAAGCGTGAAACGTCAGGGGTGAAGCGAAAAGAATTAACAGCCTGACGACAGAGAATCCAGAATCATGAAAGGCCGCCTTGTGCGGCCTTTCTGATTTTTGAAAGCCAGCTAGACGAGCAGGAGGCCGACCGAGCGGGTTTTCTTCCAGGTGGCGGACCGTAGCAGGACGTCGAAGGCCGGTCCACCCAGGGGATAGGACGCTCGGACTTGTTTGAGTGACGGATAGCCCTGGCCTCGTTTGCCGCGAATGGGTGTGGCCGCACGGATCAGTTCGACCAGCCAGGCGGCCTTTACGGGATCGAGTCGCAGTTCCGTATCGTCAGTCCGGCTGGGAAGAATCACCCGCCGGCCTGTTCCCTTCGTTGGCTCAATCGCCGGTGTGCCTCCGGTCCAGATGAACTTACGCTCGGCTGCCGGGTCATCTTCGAGTGGATGTTCCTCCAGGGTACGTGCCACCCAATCGCGCGGGACCTTCGGTCTTTTAACCGGATAGTCGAACCAGCTTCGTACATCGGCGGCCAACCCCTTCCCTTCGATGAAATTCAACAGGGCCCTGCGCAATCCGGCGCCAAGCCAGTCAGGCGCCGGGCCTCGCAGATCTTCATGGGTCAGGTCGTTTTCTGCAAATCCGCCGAACGAAGGACCTGTGATTCGGATCCCGTGGGTTTCAGGGTCCAGCCCGATCGGGCTGTGGGCGGTCGCGACGAACTTGTGCCAGAAGGCCGACTGGATCAGGCCTTGCGCAAATAATTGCCGGACCCGCTCCAGACTCTCGACGGTCTCGTCGATCGTCTCGCCGGGGAACCCATACATCAGATAGGCGTGGACCAGTATGCCGGCTTGCCTGAACGCCGCCGACACGCGCGTGGTTTGGGCCAGGGTGATGCCTTTCTTCATGGTCTCCAGCAGCCGGTCCGAAGCGGTCTCCAAGCCGGCGCTCACGGCGATGCAGCCGGAGGCAGCCAGCAGACGGCAGAGGTCTGGTGTAAAGGCCGGCTCGAAGCGGATGTTGCCCCACCAACTAATGGTCACGCCGCGCTCCAGGAGACAGAGCGCCAGCCCTTTCAAACCGGCCGGCGGGGCCGCTTCATCGACGAAGTGGAACCCGCGCCGCCCGGTTTCGGCGATCAGGGATTCGATCCGGTCGGTCAGTATGTCGCTGGGCGTGGCTTCGTAGCGGCTGATGTAGTCCAGTCCCACGTCGCAAAAGGTACATTGCTTCCAGTAGCAGCCATGCGCCACCGTCAGCTTATTCCAGTGGCCCTCCGACCAGAGCCGGTGCATGGGGTTCAGGGTATCCAGTATGGAGAGGTAGCGGGGAAGCGGCAAGCCGTCGTAGGTCGGCGTGCCCAGGTCCGCCATGCCGAACTCCGGCTCGTCAGCCCCGTTGCGGAAGACGACCTGTCCCTTCGAACGCAGGAAGGTCCGGCAGAGCGCGGCCTCCTCTCGCTTCCCTGACAAGTATTCCAAGAGGCAGAGCAGCGATCGCTCGCCGTCATCCAGCGTGACAAAGTCGAGGTAGTCGAAGACGCGGGGATCGGAGATACGCCGCAGTTCCGTGTTGGCATAGCCGCCGCCCAGCACGATCTTCACGGTCGGGCGCCGTACTTTCAGCGATTGGGCGATCCGGAACGCGCCGTAGAGGTTGCCGGGAAAGGGCACGGTCAATCCAACGACAGCGGGATCGGTCGCCTCTACGTGCCGCCACAGCGCATCCAGCATCAGCTCATCCGTCAGGCTCGGCGGCTCGGCAAGCGCCTGTGCGACGGAATCAAATGAGCCGGCGGAGGTTCCCACTTGCTCGGCATAGCGGCTCAGGGCGAACTGCGGGGCAACGGTGGCCTGGATCAAATCGGCTAAATCTTCCAGATAGAGCGTGGCCCAATGTCTGGCCTGGTCGGTGGTTTGCAGGCTCTGTGCCGGGGCCATCGGGCCGGCGGCCGAGAAGCGGGGCCCTTGCGGGAGGAACCCACCCTGGCAGATCCGCGGCGCCAGCGTCGGGTCGCGGCCTTGCAGAAAGCCGACCACGGCGTCGATCGAGTCGAGATAGGCCGAGTGCAGCGC
>SCVQ01000307.1 GCA_004296865.1 Nitrospirota bacterium | reverse complement strand
GCACTGGGCACGGCAACCACGCTTGGCCAGCACCGTCGCGAACGGCTTATCCTCGCCGTTGTATCGAGAAAAGGCGGCCAGTGAGCCATAGCGGTGGTACTCCGCGATCGGAATCAAGTCATAGAATGGCCGAATGTCGAGATCGATATCTTCCTCCGAGGGAAGATCCATGCCCGGGCACTCGATCACCTCGCCATCGCAGCCAAAGGCAACTCCGTGAGGCGGGGCCACCGACAAACTCGCCCGCGCTCGCATGCAATTGCGAAGAAACGTTCGGAAACTGCTCTCTGACTCTCGCTGAAAGACGACCTCTGCGCACCGTTGCTCAAGCAGCTCCTGGAAATCATAGCTCGCTTGGACACCACCCACTAGAACAGGCAGGTCCGGAAATTGTTGGTGGAGCCACGCGGTAATCTCCATGAAAATCGGCTTGGTCGCCCCAAACATGCAGGAGACGCCCACATGCGTAGACCGGTCGAGCCTCAGCTCTTCCCAGAGCAGCTCCTTCCAGAAATCGTAGCGAAAGGAGATCTCATGGCAGCGCTTCAGCATCTCGAAGTTGAGATCAAGCACTCGGAGTTCGATGTCGGGATAGACTGTTCGCGCAACTGCGCACAGGTAAAGAAGCCCGATGGGTGGATACGCGTAATAGCCTTTCATGCGTGCGATTTCGATACTGAACATATCCTCCGGCACCTGTGGAGGATTGATGAAGACAAGCTTCTTCGGAACCGGCACCTTGAGAATTTGGTGGAACCGGACATACTTCTCAGCTATGCGCGAGCTCACAACTGTTGCGTCTACAATCGTTACGGATTGCGTAGCACTTTCGTCAATCATCGGAGCCGAGTATGCCATGCCGGTCTTCGACTTTTGAAGAGGATTCGTCATCGTAGCGCTTTCAACGTCGCTTCGAGGTATCCAACCACCCCCTCATGGATCGGCTTCATCCGCAAATTGTGAGCATACTGACGCAACCTCGTGATGTCAAAAACCTGGTCGCCGGCTCTCAACGGTTCGGCAGGAGCGTATTTGATTCCCGGTGAGAGTCCTGCATGCTGGGCGATAAGCTGGACCAGCTCTCCGATAGAAATACTTGTCCCTGTTGCGACATTCATGGTCCCGTGATAGGGCTTCCGCAAAAGGGTGGCAACCAAATCGGTTACCCCTCCCACTTCCACATAATCTCGACGCACCCGGCCATCACCAAAAATAGTCACCACGCCATCACGACACATGCGTTCGGTGAGCCGGCCCACAATGCTTCGCTCACCGTCTCCGGTCCCATAGATCCCGGACAAACGAAGGATCGACACAGGACAGCCCAATCCGCCGTCAATTTGCAGTAAGAGTTCCCCCGCAAGCTTGGAGAGGCCATAATAATTCTCCGGAGAAGCTACGGTTGCTTCAGTAATCGGCACCGGTGGCATGTATCCATAGACATCCGTCGTACTCATATAGATAACATTTGATACGCGGCGCCTGCGGGCAACGGTGGCGAACGTTTGCACCATCTGAATATTCTGCAACATCGTTTCATAAGAATCCCGGACGACTCGCGTGATCGCCGAGCAGAACACGACAGAAGCCCCCTGGGGGAGGAGCTGTTCCAGCCCCTGCACTGCCTCTTTGTCCAGGAGATTACATTCCCTTGTCGAGATAGGAATAATGGCGATTCCCTCTGACTCGAGGATACGCACAACCGAGCTGCCCACAAAACCGGTGCTGCCGATGACAGCCACTGGACTCGTATTCATCGGCATGGGTATGGGCGCCCCTCGTTGCCTACCATGCCTTATGGACATAGACATGGGGTTCCCGAACAACATCGTCCCAGTTCGACTCGATCCAGTTGATAACTTCGCGAACGCCTTGCGCAAATGGCACCTGGGGCTTCCACCCTAGCTTCCGTTCGGCTTTGCTGCAATCCAACCAGTAGCGGGCATCCTGCCCC
>SCVQ01000306.1 GCA_004296865.1 Nitrospirota bacterium | reverse complement strand
ATAGGGCGTCGCGGTGAGCCCAAGTACATACCGAATCGGGGCCCGCTTCACGCACGACTCAAAGGAAAAGGCCGGCAGGTGGTGGCATTCATCGACGATGAGCAGTCCATAGCCCGCGAAGAACGCCTCGGGATTACCCACACCTTTGAGTGTCTGGATCATGGCGAGATCGACCATGTGGGTGCGTCTGTCCTTGCCACCGCCAATTTGGCCGATCTCCCCGAACGAGAGGCCTAGCAGATTCATCAGGTGAACTCGCCACTGGTCCAGCAACGGCTGACGGTGCACCAAAACGAGGACGGGCAGGTTTCTTTGGGCCGCAATGCTGCATGCCATCACGGTCTTTCCCACACCGGGCGGTGCTACCAAGACCCCGTGGTCATGAGCCAGCATCACCCGGACCGCTTGGGCTTGGAGGGGGGTGAGCGTTCCGTGGAACTTTAAGACAAGCTGATTAGGAAGCCGGCGCAGGTCGGTGAGGGACAAGACGCTGCCGGCTTTCTGAACCACCTTGTGCAGGGTCTCCAAAAGACCGCGAGGAAGATGGAGGTGGGACACGTCTTCTTCGTAGCATGTGATGAACCGTGGCGTCCGGAACGTGGAGAGACGAAGCTTCTGCCGCTCATAAAAGACAGGGTTGTGAAGGGAGGCCAGATGCTTGATGTCCGCGAGAAGCCACGGTGGAAGGCCGGCCTTCTCAAGGGAGATAGCGGCACCGAGAGTGCCAATCATGCGCGGCGGCGCCGGGCGGGCCTCTGATAAAGGTAGGGAGGCCGCATCGACCGAGCCAGGGCCGGCCGCCACCGCCGTGAGATGCTCCAGGAACTCTTCGAGCTGTGGTGGGGAAATTCGCGTAATGCTGCTCAAGAATGCCCACTGGTCCGGCCATGGGCGCATCTGACCGTCCAGAAATTCCGTATTGCCCCCTGCTCGACACAGCTTCTGAAGCGGCAGGGCGATCAGATTGCCAAATCCTCCTTTGGGGAGGACATCCTGGCTCGGAAAGAGCCGGTCTAACTGGCAAGAGTCATCTCCGCTCTGGACTCCATCGTCTCGCGGAGCAAGAAAATCCCCAGCCGACGCGCCGACACCGCTGGAACTGGCGCCGAGAAGAAAATCCAGACATGGCCGCCCTTGCCGGACTGCGAACGCTCCAGGTAGGCCGAGATGCCATGGCGCTCGCAAGCCGCAAGGTAGCCCACGGCATCCAGAACCCAGCCGGTGATCTCAGATACGCGAGTGCCGCCATCTTTCGAGCCAGTCGATCTATCCACATCGCGACTGATTCCAGCTTTTCCGTCAAAATCGCAGGCGAGGAACCAACAGGTATCATCCCGCAAGAGCGGGTAGACCCCGATCATCTGCTGCCCCTGGAGATGCTGACCAATGACCGCGTCCGTGAGGGGCAGGTAGTCCCGTTGCGTGAGCGGACCTCCGGAGTGGCGACGTCCCCTTCCGCCCTTCACTGCGGGAACGTAGCCTTTCTTCCCAGTTTGGGCGTTAACCCATCGGACTGGATACACGTCATCCCGGCCCCTAAAGAGGGCCCTAAAAAGAGCGATCTTTTCCTCGGCTGACGAAGTGGAGGTGACAGAAGGAAGTGGGTCGATATCTGAGAAGAGCGTGCCTGCCGATGACATTCGAGCAGATGACGCAGAGGCCTCCGAAGGAAGGCCCAGCAGGACTCGAAGGCGGTCGTTCTCCTGTTGTAATCTCAAGCACTCACGGCAAACCTCATCAAGTTGGCGACGGAGCGCCCCCACCGACTGGCCATCACCTGCTTTTGCCTGATCGCTCATCCTTGTCTTTGAGCAAGAACTTCTCTCTTTTCGATAGTGTACTGCCCTGACTCCCGTGGCTCAACCCTTTTACACCATTTTAGACCCATGAGTGGTAATGAAAGGGGAGTGGGAAGAGGCTGCGGCTTACAACTTTATTCCCGCTCTACAACTGTGCAGAAGAAATCACCTGTACTTTTTCTGAGAGGTTGGCTACCATGCCAGGAATTCATCGCGGCAAGGCTGCATCCTCCGCGTTGGGAATCATCGGATCGAACCCCGGCGCAAGAGAAGGCGCAGCCGCATCACTCTAACCAGAAGGAGCGACCCCCATGGGCAAAGGCGAAAACAAGCGGAAAGAAACGAAGAAGAAACCGGCCAAAACGATGGCGGAAAAGCGGGCCGAGAAGAGGACCAAAAAAAAGTCCTAGGAGTCCTGACGGTTTCTCGCCCCCTTTCCTGCATTCCGATCATCCCTGGGGGGCGGCCATTCTTGGCCGTCCCCCAGATGCCCCGCCCCACCTCCATTCGGCCATCGAACTCACAGGGGTAGCCGGCACACAACGTGACGCTTCAGGGTCGGTCTTTCTTGTTCCATCCCAAACTCTATGGCTTGAATACATGGCCTCAAGCCGATCGACGAAACAGCCGATGAAGAAGGGTCGAGGGGGCCATCATGACTGAAAACGTCTACGATCCACTGACCGGAGTCTGGAGCCGGTTCGGGTTGATGTTTTTCGCCTCGCATTATCTGAAGCTGTTACGCCGGATGAAGCGGGAGGCGATTCTGTTCGTCATCGGGATGGATGGCATGCCGGCGGACGGACCCTGTGAGCCGGCTCAGGAAACCCGTTTACAGGAGACCGCTCGGCTCCTCCTGCGTACGTTCCGAACATCGGATGCGGTGGCGCGAATCGAGCCGGACGTGTTTGCCGTCCTGCTGCTGGAAACTTCGGCACTAGCAGCCGATGCCCTGCTTTTCAGGCTCGAAGATCGCCTGGTCGATTGGCAGACGGAGCACGCGCTCGCCCCCCACCAGACCCTCAGTCTGGTGATGGATCGAATCCACCCCGATCGGGAGCTGGTTTTTCAGGACGTCCTTTCGCGGACCGTGACCGCGCTCCGACGTCAACAGGCCGACAAGCAATCGCAGGGCGAGACCACACCGCCGGCACCCGGAAGGTCGGTCGATACCGTTCTGCCCGACGACTGATCGACCGCGCGCACGCGGCCGCCGATCCGCTTGCCCTCCCTGCGCGGACCTTCCCTCCCGAGCACGCGTCATTCACACACTCGGCGCGTATGCTCTGCGGCTCCTCGTCGAGTCGTTTGACAGACCCTGCCCGGTCGCCTACAATCCTGATCTAATGAAAGCCCGCGCCATCAACGCCTTCGAGGACAGCGCCGAGGTCAAGCGGACGTTCGCCCGCGAGCACGCGGACCGCATCGTGCTGGTGGCGCAGGTGATGGCGCGCGCCCTGCGCGAGGGTCGCAAGCTGCTCCTGTTCGGCAACGGCGGCAGCGCCACCGACGCCTCGCACCTCGCGGCCGAATTCGTGGGCCGCTACCATCGCGACCGTCGGCCCCTGCCAGCCCTCGCGTTGGGCACGGATCTGGCCGCGCTCACCTGCATCGCCAACGACTACGACTACACCGAGATCTTCGCCAGGCAGATCAACGCCCACGGCCAGAAGGGCGACATCGCCATTGCCATCAGCACCAGCGGCAACTCTCCCAACGTGCTCAAGGGCGCGGCGGCCGCGCGTGCCGGCGGCCTAGTCACGGTGGGCTGGACCGGCGGCACGGGCGG
>SCVQ01000305.1 GCA_004296865.1 Nitrospirota bacterium | reverse complement strand
GGGAAGGGGCTGTGACAGACATGGAACGGGCTGCTCAAAAAGACATCCAGCAAGGCCGCAGGGATGCGAGGACCCCGAGGCGTACTGGAGAAGTACGTCGAGGGCGCACGACGCGACGAATAAGCGACTGTGTTGTCAAGCCGCGTGAACGGCAAGCGGTTGCCACCGTAGTCCATGCTTCATCATCGCATTGAGCATCGTCAGCATCTTTCTCATGCAGGCGGTGAGCGCCACTTTTGTGGCCTTCCCCGCAGCGCGCAGTCGGTGATAAAACGCCTTGAGTGCCGCGTTATGACGGACCGCTGCCAACGTGCCCATATACAACACCGCTCGGACCGGTGCCCGACCGCCCCCAACGGTCCGTTTGCCGCGGTGCAACCCGCTGTCTCGATTGCGCGGGGCCACGCCCACCAGCGCCGCAATCTGCTTATGGTCCAGCATGCCCAACTCCGGCAAATTGGCCAGCAGCGTCATGGCCAGCACACGACCAACCCCTGGCATGCTCTGCAACAGGTCATCTTTCTCGCGCCACACAGGACTCTCCCGAATTGTGGTCGCCAGCTCGTCGTCCAGCCTGGCCAGCCGGCGTTCCAACCACGTGACGTGCGCCTGAATATCCGCCCGCAGGTGCCGCGTGGCGGTGCCCAGACGATTGTGTTCCGCAGTGAGCATCTCCACCAGTTGGCGCCGTCGCGCAAGCAGCGCGCTCAACGCTTGGGCCGCTGGCTTCGGGAGCGGCCGGATGGCTGGCCGCACCGCCTCCGCAAACTGGGCCAACACGTGGGCATCGAGGGCATCCGTCTTCGCCAATTTGCCGGTCGCCTTGGCGAAGTCCCGCACCTGACGCGGATTGACGATCACGACGGGGAGCCCTGCCGTCGCCAAGGCCCCCGCCACAGGCATTTCCAATCCGCCGGTGGCCTCCAGCACAACCAACGTGGGGCGGACCGTCCGCAGGCGCTCCACGAGCAGCACCAAGCCCGCTCCATCATTGGGGACGCGCCAGGCGGCGGCCGAGGGGCGCACCGCCACATCCAGGTGATGTTTCGCTACATCAACGCCCACAAAGCATGTGCTCATCTTCTCCTCCTTGTTAGGAGCCCGACCTTGCGCAATGCGGGCTTGGGTGCCCAGGCGACTGTACGGGCTTCGTTGAGGCAGGACAGGACGCACCATGCTTATTCACGGTTTCAGGAACCGAGGAGCGCGCGGGCTATCCTGTCCCGATTCCTCACCAACCCTAACATACAAGGAGTGCCATGGCTGTGCGCGCCGCCGAGTCGGTGAGGCGGCCGGGTCTTCGCCGTTCAAGCTACGCAGGTTCACGAGAGGATCTATCAATTGAGGAGGATGCTTTTCGCGTTCCGGTAGACCGGATCTTGCAGCCGATCCAGGTCGGTGCGGACGAACCCCAGGCCGGTCACGCACAACTCGAAGTTCTCGGAGAGCTTGCGGAACAAGGGCGTTTGGTCGTGGGACTCCTCTTCGTGAAACTGCGCGACGATCCCGTACGACCGTTTGCCGGTTTTCACATAGTCCACGAGGAAGTCCTTGTGATAAATCAGGCCGGAGGTTTTCAGCCGCCGCAGGTACTC
>SCVQ01000304.1 GCA_004296865.1 Nitrospirota bacterium | reverse complement strand
GCACGACGGAGCTGGAGGCGCTGGTGGAGATCTATCGCATGATGCGCCCCGGCGAACCGCCCACCAAGGAAGCGGCGCAGGCCCTGTTCCAGAATCTATTTTTTAGTCCCGACCGTTATGACCTCTCGGAAGTGGGGCGCATGAAATTCAACCGGCGGGTGGGGCGTGAGGAGATCACCGGCCCCGGCGTTCTGACCAACGACGATATCATCGCGGTATTAAAGACGCTCATCGGTATCAAGAACGGCAGCGGCACCATAGACGACATCGATCACCTCGGCAACCGCCGGGTGCGTAGCGTGGGCGAGATGGTGGAAAACCAGTTCCGCATCGGCCTGGTGCGCGTGGAGCGTGCCGTGAAGGAGCGTTTGAGCCTGGCCGAATCGGAAGGCCTGGTGCCTCACGAGCTGATCAACGCCAAGCCGGTGTCGGCGGCCATCAAGGAGTTTTTCGGCTCCAGCCAGTTGTCGCAATTCATGGATCAGAACAACCCGTTGTCCGAGGTGACCCACAAGCGCCGCGTGTCGGCCTTGGGGCCAGGCGGTCTGACCCGCGAGCGCGCCGGTTTCGAGGTGCGCGACGTGCATCCCACCCACTACGGCCGCGTGTGCCCCATCGAGACGCCGGAAGGCCCGAATATCGGGCTGATCAACTCCTTGTCGGTGTATGCCCGCACCAATGACTACGGTTTCTTGGAGACGCCTTATCGCAAGGTGGTGGAAGGCCGGGTGACCGACAAGATCGATTATCTCTCCGCCATCGAAGAAGGTCAGTACATCATTGCTCAGGCCAATGCTACGGTGGATGCCAAGAACAAGCTGATCGACGAGCTGGTGTCCTGCCGGCATATGAACGAGTTCGCCATGATTACGCCGGACCGGGTGGATTACATCGACGTGTCGCCCAAGCAGATCGTGTCGGTGGCGGCCGCGTTGATTCCCTTTCTGGAACACGATGACGCCAACCGCGCCTTGATGGGCTCCAACATGCAGCGCCAGGCGGTGCCGACCCTGCGTGCCGAGAAGCCCTTGGTGGGCACGGGGATCGAGCGCGTGGTTGCGCAGGATTCGGGCGTGACGGTGGTGGCCAAGCGCGGCGGGATGATTGATTCCGTCGATGCCAGCCGCATCGTGGTGCGGGTCAATGACGAAGAGACCATCGCCGGCGAGGCGGGCGTAGACATCTACACCCTCACCAAATACACCCGTTCCAATCAGAACACCTGCTTGAATCAGCGTCCCTTGGTTAAGACCGGCGACCTCATCGCCCGCGGCGACGTGCTGGCCGACGGCCCCTCCACCGACATGGGCGAGCTGGCCCTGGGCCAGAACATGCTGGTGGCCTTCATGCCCTGGCACGGCTACAACTTCGAGGACTCCATCCTGATCTCGGAGCGCGTCGTCCAGGATGACCGTTTCACCAGCATCCATATCGAAGAGCTCAATTGCGTGGCGCGCGACACCAAGCTGGGGTCGGAGGAAATCACCGCGGACATCCCCAACGTGGGCGAGGCGGCGCTGGCCAAGCTTGACGAGTCGGGCATCGTTTACATCGGTGCCGAGGTGATGGCGGGCGACATCCTGGTGGGCAAGGTCACGCCCAAGGGCGAGACCCAGCTTACGCCGGAAGAAAAACTGCTGCGTGCCATCTTCGGCGAGAAGGCCTCCGACGTGAAGGACACCTCCATGCGGGTGCCGTCCGGGATGAACGGCACCGTGATCGACGTGCAGGTCTTCACCCGCGAGGGCGTGGAGAAGGACAAGCGCTCCAGGGAGATCGAGAAGTCCGAGCTGGAGCGTTTCAAGAAAGATCTCTACGACCAATTCCGCATCCTGGAAGACCATGTCTATCAGCGCGTGGAAAAGCTGCTGCTGAAAAAGACGGCGGCGGGCGGCCCCAAGAAACTGAAGGCCGGTGCCGCCATCACCAAGGACTACCTGGAAGAGGTGCCGCGCGAGAAGTGGTTCGAGATACGCCTGCAGAACGAAGAGGCCGACAAGCAATTGGAGCAACTCTCCGAACAGCTCAAGGAGCGCCGCAAGGACTTCGACAAGCGTTTCGAGGAGAAGAAGGCCAAGCTCACCGCCGGCGACGATCTTGCGCCGGGCGTGCTCAAGATGGTCAAGGTCTATCTCGCGGTGAAGCGCCGCGTGCAGCCCGGCGACAAGATGGCGGGCCGCCACGGCAACAAGGGCGTGATCTCCATGATCGTGCCCGCCGAGGACATGCCCTTCGACGCCAACGGTACGCCGGTGGATATCGTGTTGAACCCCCTGGGCGTGCCCTCGCGCATGAACGTCGGACAGGTGTTGGAGGCGCACTTGGGCTGGGCGGCCAAGGGCGTGGGGATCAAGATCGGCGAGATGCTGGATGCGCAGCGCAGGGTCGGCGAGATACGCCAGTTCCTGGACAAGATCTATAACACCAGCGGTAAGAAGGAAGACCTTAATTCATTGACCGACGGCGAAGTCCTGGAGCTCAGCGGCAATCTGCGCCGCGGCGTGCCCATGGCGACGCCGGTGTTCGATGGCGCGAGCGAGGCGGAGATCAAGGCCATGTTGGATCTGGCCGGCTTGCCCC
>SCVQ01000303.1 GCA_004296865.1 Nitrospirota bacterium | reverse complement strand
CGATCTTGTGGTAGCTTTTCAGCTTATAGGTCATCGTGGGATATTTCTCGACGTTGAAAAAGTCCGGACCGCGCAAATGCGCATCCCGCTTCTGATGATTGGTGTTCACCGAGGCGGTCTTGATCTCCGTCTCGATCGCCTTGACCGTGCCAGCCTCCGGATCCATGTCGATGAACCCGCTATAGTCCATAAAACGGCCTGAGGTCTTCGAGACCACCATGTGGGCCACGCGGAACTCCACGGTGGAATGGTCCAGGTCTACATTGTACCGGGCCGTCTCCGCCTGCGCCGCCGGAACTTGAACCATCGTCAAGGCCCAGAGGAGGGCCAGCGTGAATCTCCATCTGATCCGACTTGTCATGCTCTCTCCCCTTCCTTCATCGTTCATACTTCATCGTTCGTCGTTGTGCATTCTTACCAGGGGTCGTGACTCCCGTCAACCCCGTCATCTACCTTGCGGGATTCCACTTGTTCCACGACCAGTCTATGCGATAATGGCCAGACACGCTCTCAGGAAGCACGGCATGAAGGCGCTCGTCAAAACGGAAGCAGCTCCCGGCCTCACGCTCCAGCCAATGCCGGACCCCACACCAGCCGAGGGTGAGGTGGTGGTGCGCGTCAAAGCCACCTCCCTCTGCGGCACGGACGCGCATATCTATCGCTGGGATGAATGGGCCCAGAGCCGGATCCATCCCCCTCGCATCATCGGCCACGAACTGTGCGGCGAGGTGGCGGAAGTGGGGCGTGGCGTCTCATCCGTCAGCGTGGGCGACTATGTCGCCGCCGAATCGCACTTGACCTGCGGCCTCTGCTTCCAATGCCGGACCGGCCAGGCCCACGTCTGCAAACACTACCGCATCCTGGGCATCGACGTGGACGGCTCCTATGCCGACTACGTGCGCCTGCCGGAGCGCGTCCTCTGGAAAACTTCCCGCGACATTCCACCGGAGATCGCCTGCGTCCAGGAACCGCTCGGCAACGCCGTCGACGCGGCGCTGGCCGAGGACCTGTCCGGCCATTCCGTGCTGATCACCGGCTGCGGGCCGACCGGCTTGTTCGCCGCGGCGGTCGCCCGCATCGCCGGCGCGTCGGTGATCATCGCAACCGACGTGAGCGACTACCGGCTGGACCTGGCCACACAGCTTGGCGTCGACCATACGTTGAATGCAAAAACGGACTCCGTCGAAGCCATGGCTGCGGCGATCCTCGACCTGACCGGCGGCGAGGGGGTGGATACGGCGTTGGAGATGTCCGGCGATCCGGCCGCCCTGCACCAAGCCTTCCGGTCCGTGAAGAACGGCGGCCGCGTCACGCTCTTCGGCATCCCGACCGGCTCGGTCTGCTTCGACCTGCCCAACGAGATCATCTTCAAGGGCATCCGCGTCTACGGGGTGACCGGCCGGCGGCTGTTCGGCACCTGGTACCGGTTGGCCGGTCTCTTCAAGGCGGGATTGAACATCAAGCCTGTGGTCACACATCAGTTCCCCCTGACCGACTTCGCCAAGGGATTCGACCTCATTCAGTCAGGCCGGTGCGGGAAGGTGGTGCTCTTCCCCTAAAACCCGTGATGCGTGATGGGTAATGGGTGATGAGTTGTCAGAACTGTTCACCGATCACGCATGACGCATCACCCATCACGAATCGAGCGCCTCGCGCACCCTACGCACGAGGGCGTCAGGCGAGAAGGGCTTGGGTAGGAAGGCGGTACCGGGGTCCAGAACTCCCTGGTGGACGATGGCGTTGTCTGTATAGCCGGACATATAGAGGACCTTCATCGCCGGTCGCTGGGAAGCCAGTCGATCTGCCAGGACGCGCCCGCCCATCTCAGGCATCACCACGTCCGTGATCAAGAGATGAATCGTTCCCTGGTATTGTCCGCTGACCTCGAGCGCCTCGGTGCCGTGGCCGGCCTCCAGGACCTTGAAGCCGGCCTCCTCCAACGCTTCGCGCGCCAAAGCGCGCACCGATTCTTCATCCTCGACCAGCAGGATCGTCTCCGTCCCTCTGACGACTTCCCCTCCGGACACAGACGCAAGCGGCAACATGTCCAGGATGTCCGTCACGCGAGGCAGGTAGATCTTGAACGTCGTGCCCCGTCCCAGCTCGCTATAGACCCAGATCGATCCGCCGCTTTGCTTGATGATCCCATAGACGGTGGACAGCCCAAGTCCCGTGCCCTTGCCTTTTTCCTTGGTCGTGAAGAAGGGCTCGAAGAGACGCGCCTGGGTTTCCTCATCCATCCCATGCCCCGTGTCGCTGATCGCCAGCATCACATAGGCGCCTGGCTGAGCCGTCATGTGGTGGCTGGCATAGGCCTGATCCAGGTCCACATTGGCCGTTTCGATGGTCAGTTTTCCGCCGTCCGGCATCGCATCGCGCGCGTTGACCACCAGGTTCACAATCACTTGCTCGATCTGGCCCGGGTCCGCTTTGACCCGGCCCAAGTTTTCGCCAAACCTGATCGCCAAATCGATGTGCTCCCCAATCAACCGCCGGAGCATGGAGTCCATCGCGGCCACGCTGTTCTTGAGGTTCAACACCTTGGGCTCGAGCATCTGCTTCCGGCTGAAGGCCAACAATTGCTGGGTCAAGGCGGCGGCCCGTTCGCTGGCCTGCTGAATCTCCTGGGGATACCGGCGCAAGGCATCCTCGGCGCCCAGGCGGCGCAGCAGGAGCGTGCTGCACCCGCTGATGACGGTCAACAGATTGTTGAAGTCGTGGGCCACCCCGCCCGCCAGCCGCCCCACCGCGTCCAGCCTCTGCGCATGGCGGAGTTGCTCCTCCAGTTGCACCCGTTCGACGAACTGGCCGACCTTGAGGCCAACGTCATCCATCATCTTCAATAAGGCGTCGTCCGGCTGGCGGGACTCATGGCTGTAAAACTCCATGACGCCGAGGACCGTGTCGCCCAGCCGGATCGGAAAGCCGAAAGCCCCGTGCAGCTCTTCCCGCTTGGCGATCGAAGCGCGGGGAAAATTGGTGTCCGTGACGACGTCGAAGATCCAGGATGGCGCGCCGTTCGCCCAGACACGGCCCGGCAGTCCTTCACCCGGTGAAAAAGTGATCGTGCTGGTCAGCGCTCGAAACTCTTCCAGTCCGTTCGAGAGCCCGTGCCAGATCTCGACGCAGCGCAGCGCGTTGGCCCGCCGGTCCACCCGCCAGAGGGCCCCGATGTTCCAGTCCAGGCTTTCACAGACCGCCTGCAACAGGCGCGGCCCCGCCTCTTCGAGCGAGTGGCTCTCGGCCAGGACGCGTGCCACCTCGTACTGGGCGGCAAGCCAGCGCTCGTTTCGCTTGCGTTCGGTCAGATCGCGGAGGATGCCGCTGAAAAACGTCTTGTCGCCCATGGTCCACATGGCCAAAGAACATTCCACGGGAAACTCACGGCCGTCCTTGTGCAGCCCATGGGCCTCGAGGGTGGTGCCGATCACGCGGGAAGCCCCCGTCGCCCTCATGCGCTCCAGTCCGCGGCGATGGGGCTCCCGGTAACGTTCCGGCATCAAGATCGTCAGCGGCTGCCCGATGATTTCCTCTTCGGCATAGCCGAAGATGCGCTGCGCGGCCGGATTCCAGGAGGCGATGTTCCCGTCATGGTCAGCCACAATGATCGCGTCGGCAGCCGACTCGATCACCGAGCGGAAGCGCAGCGCCGACTCCCGCAAGGCGGCCTCGGCCTGTTTGCGATTCGCGATGTCACGGAACACCAGGACCACCCCGGTCATGGTGCCGGTGTGATCCCGAACCGGCGCGCCGCTGTCGTCGATCGGATGCTCCGTCCCGTCCTTGGCAAGCAGAACGGTATGGTTCGCGAGCCCCACGATCACGCCTTCGCGCAGCGCTTTGGTGACGGGACTCTCGACCGTCTCCCTGGTGGATTCGTTGACGATGACAAAGACGGTTCCCAGCTCCCGGCCGACCGCCTCCTCCTGCCTCCACCCCGTGAGGTCCTGCGCCACAGGATTCATGAACGCGACGAGACCTTGCGCGTCGGTGACGATCACTGCATCGCCGATACTGGTCAGGATCGTGGAGAGCCTCTGTCCCCGCCCCTCCGCCGTGCTCCATTCGGTGCGCAAGCGCCCCGTCATCCAGATCAAAAAGCCGAGCAGCGGGACCCAGGCGACGGCCCCGGCCGCGCCCAGCTTCCAGAGCACGGACCGGATCGGGGCCAGAATGTCGCTCCGATCCACCCGCACCAAGACCCCCCACTGAAATCCGGGGAATTCCCCGTAACCCTCGGTCCGCGCAAAGCCGGTCACGACCGACACGTGCCGACGGAGGTGCTGCTCCTCCACATAGCCTGACCCGGCCGTTTCGCTCAGCAGCGCGGACGGCAGGCCCTCTTGCTTCAGGTTGACCTGTCCTTCCTCTCGCAGCAGCGAATCGGCAATCACCGTCCCGTCGCGGCTCATGAACTGCCACTCGATCTTG
The DNA here is from genome assembly GCA_004296865.1 of Nitrospirota bacterium. Lineage (GTDB taxonomy): Bacteria > Nitrospirota > Nitrospiria > Nitrospirales > Nitrospiraceae > SCVQ01. Next base: position 5,850 of record SCVQ01000303.1, on the reverse strand, counting down.
CCGACCCCGCCGCGCTGCATCTGGAAGGTCGCGACCGTCCGCCCGATCACGTCTTCCAATTCGGACAATCCAACGTGGGCCGTCACCGCGCCGAGGAACTGTCCTCGATCGTCCAGGATCGGCGCCGAAAAGGCCACCGTCCTCACTCCGCCCGCTTCCGGAGAGAACGCCACATCCTGCAGATCCACGCTCCGCCTGTCCCGCATCATACGCACGGCCTGGAACCAACGTTCCTGGCTCAGATCGACCATCACCATGCCCGGATTCGTCGCGGCCACGATCCGGCCCCGCTCATCCGTGACGCCGAGCCAGCGGTAGACGAGATACTCCTCCTTCATTCGGTTGAGATAAGCGGCCAGTGCCGCCGGATCCCGCATCTGTGGGGCCAGGGTGGCGGCGGTCATCCGGACATCCCCGTATCGCTCGAAGAGGACCTGATCCAACTGGCCTGCGATGTCAGCGGCTGCCAGCGCCAGGCTCTCCCCCGTGGATGCCACCAGGCGGCTCTCAATGTAGAGTAGACCCAGGGCGCCGATCCCCAGCGCCAGGACCGTCATCGCCGCAATGAGCAGGGGGAGCTTGGCGTAGGATCGCTTCTTATCCGATTTCTGCATAAACGTGGTTCTCACTCGGCGCACCCTGCCTTCTGGTCAGGGGTCTGGACCTTGCGACCACGAGCCCGACAACACCGCAACGCAGTTGGGATGTGCATTGCATCGCTCACGGTGACCCAGAGCGAAACGATGGTGTGTATCAGTCGCTCTTAGAGACCAGGGAGAAGCATCGTGGAGATTCGCGGGCGGTCACGAAGGCACTGCCGAAACATCTAGCCGCACCCAACTCGCCCAACCGTATTGATCGGGCGCATCGTATAGAGGGGGGGCTGGCTTGTCAACCACGGGTCTAGCGATACGAAAATAATGTGTTAGAACCGACAGCAACGTATTACAATCAATCGGTACGACGAGGCATATCATGGCTTACAGATCCTTCAAACAAGTCGTCGATGAGCGGCTCGCGGACATCCGGTCTTCCGGTCTGCACAAGACCGAGCGGCAGTTGCTGGGGCCGCAAGGGGCTGAGATTCGGGTGGCCCAGGGCGGGGGACAGAACAAGGCCCTGAACCTTTGCGCCAACAACTATCTCGGCTTGGCCAACCATCCAGCCGTGGTGCAGGCGGCCATGGACGGGCTGAAGCACCACGGCTACGGCATGGCGTCGGTGCGCTTCATCTGCGGCACGCAGGACTTGCACAAGCGTTTGGAGCGGGCCCTGTCCACCTTCTTAGGCACGGACGACACGATCCTCTATAGTTCTTGCTTCGACGCGAACGGGGGTCTGTTCGAGACGCTGCTGGACGAACAGGACGCCGTGATCAGCGACGCGCTGAACCATGCCAGCCTGATCGACGGCATCCGCCTCTCGAAAGCCCAACGGTTCCGCTACGCCCATGCCGACATGCAGGAGTTGGAGACGGCGCTCAAGCAAGCCGCGACCTGCCGCCTGCGCCTGATCGCCACCGACGGCATCTTTTCGATGGACGGAGATATGGCTAGGCTCCAGGACATCGCCGACCTGGCAGAGCGCTATGATGCGGTGGTGGTGGTGGATGACAGCCACGCGACCGGTGTGCTCGGTACGAGCGGCCGAGGCACGCCGGACCATTGCGGGGTGGCCGACCGCGTCGATCTCATCACGAGCACGTTGGGAAAGGCGTTGGGGGGCGCCTCCGGCGGCTTCACCTCCGGCCGCGCCGGGATCATCGAGTTGCTGCGGCAGCGGTCCCGCCCCTATCTGTTCTCCAATGCGCTCCCGCCCGTGATCACGGCCGCAGCCCTGCAAGCGCTGACGCTGACCTCGCAGGGAGACGCGTTGCGGGAGGCGCTGCGCGAGAACGCGGCGTTCTTTCGGCACGAACTGGCCGCGCTCGGCTTCACGCTGGTGCCGGGGCACCATCCGATTATCCCGATCATGCTGGGCGAGGCCGCGCTGGCCACCAACATGGCCGACCGCCTGCTCCAGGAAGGCATCTATGTTACCGGGTTCAGTTTTCCGGTCGTGCCGAAAGGGCAGGCCAGAATCCGCGTGCAGATGTCGGCGGCGCACACGCGCGCGCAGCTCGAACAGGCGGTGCGCGCCTTTGCAAAGGTAGGCCGGGAACTCGGCGCCATCAAGTAGGGCTATGACGTGAGTGCGGAGTCCTCACCCCGCGTTACTCAGCCCCCAGCACTTATTTCCTGATGGCCTTGGCTCGTTTCTGCAGGTAGGCGTTGCGGACCGCGCCGTAGAGATCCACGACCGACGCTTCCACCCCTTCGAAGGTCGTCTCGATATTGATGGCCCGCTCGTTGACCATGTAGCCGGCCCTCGTCCCCAACTGTGCGAAGGTGACCGTGCTTTCGTTGGTCATGAGCTGAGGCGCACCGTTAATGTTGGTGAAGGGCATGACCAACCAGTTGAAGGGGTCCAACGCCAAGTCGCCGACAAACCCGATGCCGTCCCGGAGCGTGAAGGACCCCAGGAAGGGCAACACGAGGTAGGGGCCTGGCTTGGCGCCAAAGACGCCGAGCGTCTGACCCGTATCCTCGTCGGGGGTGTCCCACTCCAAGACATTTTTTGAAAAGTTGAAGAACCCGGCGACTCCCAGGGTACTGTTGACGAGGAAACTGCCCGCCTCGATCCCAGCTCCTTTGAACTTGCCCTGAAACAGATTGTTGAAAAAGCGCGGCGCAAACCGGATGTTGTGGAAGGCATTGCGGAAGCCGAGCTCCAGCGGGTCCGGCATCACCTTGTCATAGACTGTCGCGACCGGCTTGACGACATACTCATCCAGTTTGCGGTTGAACGTGAACATCGCCTGGTTGAAGGGTTCCCAGGGGTCGTATTCTTCAATGGCCCCGCCGGCCTCGTCCTCTTTCTGGAACGGATCGTAGGGTTCCTCCTGCACCGGCTCCGGCCCACGGAACAACTCGCCCGGCCCCTCGACCTGAATGGCAGGCACCTGGGCCAGGACCGGCGGAGCGGCCTCACTTGGCACCGATGACGCCGATACGACAGGGCTCTCCTCGGTGCAAATCTCGGGGGCAAGGGTGTCCTCGGAACACAAGGCCGGCACCACGGCCACAGCCATCAGCTGATCGATAGTACGGTCGGGAGGACGGGCGGGCGTCTTTTCCTCTTGTCTCGTCTCATTCCTGTAATCGGACGCCCCCTCCGTCTGAATCGACAGTCCGTCCGGAATAAGATCACGGACGCCAACGGCATCAAAGGATGGCAAGGAGGGAGTGACGTCGAGTGTCGGAAACGGCTTGAGCGGCATCGAGCAGCCTTCGCTTCCAACAACCAGCAGGATCATCGCAACCCATCGTCCGACTCCACACACCCGTCGCATCGCCCGAATCACCCCCGCTTCCTCCTTAGGCCCGCCCTGTGCAACCATCCCTCATGTCCGTCCCCATTCGGCTTCTTCTATCCGGCAATGGAACCAGGCTCAACCGCCCCCGGCATCGCCACACTTTACCAAAAACGCTCCGTGAGCGCCAAACAATAATACTCCGTCAATAAGACGTCCCGCGAAGCCCCACGCGCCTTCACCGAACCACAGTCTCGACGAATTGCTTCAAGCGCTGGAAGTAGGCCCTTCCCCCGACCAGATACAAGTCGTTATGGCCGGCGCCGGGCACCGGGTAGAACGACTTCGGCTCTTGGGCCGCTTCAAAGACCTGTCGCCCCAATTCAATCGGAATGACCTCGTCCCGATCCCCATGGACGACCAGCACCGGGATCGAGATCTGCTTCAACCGATCGGCCAAATTGAACCGCGCCCCCAGGAACCAGTGCAGAGGGAGCCCCCCATAATAATGACGGACCACGGCCGCAACCGACGGAAAGGGGGATTCAAGGATCAGGCCGGCTGCCGGTTGCCGACTGGCTAATTCCACGGCCACGGCCGCGCCCAGAGAGCGGCCGAAGAGGACCAGCCGCTGCGGCGCCATGCGGCGCGTTTCGGTTACATAGGTGTAGGCCGCCAGCGCGTCGGCATACAACCCCTCCTCAGAGGGAGTTCCGTTGCTTCGGCCATAGCCTCGATAGTCGAAGATGAAGACCGAAAGGCCCAGTCGGTACAGCTCGACCAAGTTCTCCAGCCGGTGAATGATATTGCCCGCGTTGCCGTGACACCAGAGGAGCACGGCCCCGGTTCCTCTGGCTTCGACATACCAGCCGAAGAGGCGGGGGCCATCCTCCGCCTGAAACCAGACCTCCTCCAACGGGATCCCGCTCACACGGGCCCAGTCCCGGTCGATCCAGGGCATTGGATGGTAGACAAAGATCTGATCAAGGATATTGGACACGTCGCTTCGCTCCTGCCTTCAGCTATCGGCTATCAGATTTTTTCAGAAGGCTGAGTGCTGACGGCTGACAGCTTCTTCAAAAGAATGCCTGCACATAGAACACCGCCTGGCTGTCATCATAGCGCCGGTTGAACTCGAACCGGAGCGCCAAGTTGTCCTGCACCGTATACCGTTGCCCGAAGAAGATCCGAAAGTCATCGGATCGATCGCCCAGAGGATAGCGAAGATAGGTCGTCGAGACCATGACTTTCCATCGATCCGTGAGGGTGGCCAACGCGCCCAGGGTGCCGCCGCCCCCGATCCGATGCTGTTCACGATAGGCGCCGCTGACATTGGCATCCGCTTCGGCGAAGGCGAAGAGGACCTCGCGGCGCCAGAGGTGCGACTCGAACGATCCACCGAGACCGCCGTTCAGGTTCCCGCTGCTGCACAAGCGGCAGCCGGGCCGACTGACTGTCTCCATGCCGGCATTGACCTTCCACGAGGGTGAGAGAAAGAGCGACTCCAGCGGCGAGAGCGACACGATATTCGCCAAGGTGACCCGCTCCAGCCTGGTCTGGTTGTGTTGCTGATAGTGGCGGAGGCTCACGGCCCCCAGCTCGATCTGCGCGTCAGGGCTGTAGCCTTTCTCGGGGTCCAACAGGTCGTGCAGGCCGGCCCGCACCGTCAGGTCCTGGAAGAACTCGCCCCCCCGCCAGCCGAGGCCAAGCCCGGCCCGCGAGGTCTTGTGTCCCTGCTCCGGCGAGGCGGTGTACGGCTCGATACGCAGGACCTCGGACGGCACTCTGAGCCCGCTCCGAGCGATCAAGACGGCTCGGTTCTGTTCCTTGTACCGCTCCGCGTTTCCTTCGTCCGTCACGGCTCGATAGCGCAGGTAGTCCGAGACCACGTCGAGCACGAAGGCCTGGCGGTCTATCCCCAGGCGCGTGAACTCCGGGGACGTCGCCACGGCGGGAACGCCCGTGATCCGCCCCAGCCAGCGCGTCTCGCCCTCCGACAGTCGCTCGCGCTTTCGCTTGATCTGCGTGCTCCGGGCCGGACGATAGGCGGTCTCGCCGACAAGCCCAGGCTGGTCCGTCAAGGCCCGCACCGTATCGGCGGGCACAGTCCAAAACAGGAACCGGTCCGTGAGGTGCAGGCTCGGATCGGCAGATTCCAGGAGCGCGAGGATGTGGTAGGAGCAATTCTCCTTGAAAAAATAGTAATCGAAGTGCGTATTGCCCAGCTCCCAGGCATGCATCAGCATCCGCCGGATCTGCGCGTCCGTCAGGTTCAGCCGGTACTCCCAGATATCGCGGTTTTCGATGTCGCGATACTCCTGCACCTTGAGGTAATAGGGCGTCGTGGAGAAGTTCCCCTTGTACCCCCCGGTGATCCCCTTGAGCGCATACTCGAGACCAGGATCGGGCGGCACGTCCGCCGCGAAATTGATCGTGTAGGCCAGGATACGCGTCTGCTCGGTCTGGCCCCGTTGATCGATGCGCAACAGCGTGTGGCC
>SCVQ01000302.1 GCA_004296865.1 Nitrospirota bacterium | reverse complement strand
GCTTTCGCCAGGACGTAGGACAGCGTTCTCCGCTCGGGCGAAAGCGAAGGATGGGGAACCGATCCAAGAGGTGACGAAACGGATCCGCGAGCAGACCGGGCTCGGGGCCTTCACGCAGGCAGAGTTCGGATGGAAGACGATCATCTGGGTGCTGAAGAACACGGGGATCGGCATCAACTTCGGCACCACGATCGTCTTGGGCTTTCTCGTCGGGATGGCGATCGCGGGCCAGACGTTTTATCTCTTCACCGTGGAGAACCTCAAGCAATACGGGGCGCTGAAGGCCATGGGAGCCAGCACCATCGTTTTGGCCCGCATGATCATTCTCCAGGCCTTCACGGTTGGCATGATCGGCTACGGGGTGGGGGTGGGCTTGGCCACGCTCTTCGGCCTCCTGGCTGCGCCCAGCGGCCAGCTCCCCTTCTCGGAAACCTGGCCGTTGCTGGCCCTGGTCTTCGCGTCGTTGCTGGGCATCTGCAGCTTTTCGGCGACGATCAGCATCATCAAGCTGATCAAACTGGAACCGGCGATCGTGTTCAGAGGGTAACCACCGATGGCGGTTGAAGAAATGACGGCACCCGTGGATCAGGTATCCGAAGAACACCCGCCCGCCGTCAGGGTCCGCGGGCTGATCAAGTCCTTCGGCACCGGGGACACGAAGACCATGGTCCTCAAAGGGATCGATCTGGACGTGAAGCTGGGTGAGTTGCTCTTGCTGGTGGGGGAGTCCGGTGGCGGCAAGACGACGCTGCTCTCGGCCATTGCCGGCATTCTGGACGTGGATGAAGGTCAACTCGACGTGCTCGGCGTGCCCTTGCCTCTTCTATCCGGTGCGAAGAAAACGAAATTTCGCGGCCAGACCATGGGATTCGTCTATCAGCAGTTCAACTTGCTGCCGGCGCTCACAGCGGTTGAGAACGTGGCGGTGCCTTTGCTGATCCATGGCCGGCCCAGGGCTGAGGCCATCCAGAAGGCGCGGGCCATGCTGGAAAAGGTCGGATTGGCCGACCGCACCGAGTTCTTGCCGGCGAACCTCTCCGGCGGACAGCAGCAGCGCGTCGCGATCGCCCGCGCCCTGGTGTCCGAGCCTCGGCTCCTGATCTGCGACGAGCCGACCGCCGCCCTGGACGGGGAGAACGGGCAGAAGATCATGGGCATTCTGCGCGATGTCGGCCGCTCCCCCGAGCGGGCCGTCATCGTCGTGACGCACGACAGCCGGATCTTCCACTTCGGGGATCGCATCGCGGAATTGACGGACGGGCACATCGTGGGGATTCACGACGCCCCAACGGCTCCGCTCCACACCACCGTCCTGACCGGTCCGGCGCCGGCCGGACCGCTCCACCTCGAAGAATCGGGAGAGACCGAGGTGACGTCATGATCCTGCTCAAGCGGGCCAGCCTCTGGATCGCCTTGGCGGGACTGCTGTTCACCATTTCGACCTTGCTGGCGGCGGGACAAAAGGAACCGATGCCTCCGCCGATCGAGCCCCCGGCGATCAACCCCTACGCGTCCACGGTGGCGGCCTCCGGCATCATCGAAGCGGAAAACGAGAACGTGCGGATCGCCCCGCCGGCCGGCGGGCTCATCACGAAGGTCCACGTCGTAGTCGGCGATCGCGTCGAGGCGGGCGCGCCGCTCCTGCAGCTCGACGCGCGCGAGCTGCGCGCGCAGCTCGGCTCGCGCGAAGCCGCCATTCCTCCGGCGCAGGCGCGCATCGCCGAGCAGCGGTATCGGGTGGAGGATCTCGAAGTCCAACTCAAACGCCTCCAGGCGGTGCAGGATCGGCGCGCGGTGAGCGAGGATGACCTCAAGCGGACCTGGTATGCCCAGGAGATGGCCAAGCGCGCTCTGGTCCGCGCCGTGGCGGACCTGGAACAGGCGATCGCCCAGCGCGATGAAACCACCGCGTTGTTGGAACGGCTCACGGTACGCGCGCCGCGCGCCGGCACCGTGCTGCAGGTGAACGTCCGCGCCGGCGAATATGCGCTCCCCGGTTCGGCCGAGCCCTTGATCCTCATGGGTGAAACCCAGCAACTCCAAGTCCGGGCCGACGTGGACGAGGTGAACGCGCCGCTGGTCAAGGCCGGCAGCCCGGGCACGGCGTATTTGAAGGGGTCCACTGCGCAGGCCATTCCCCTGACCTTCGCTCGGATCGAACCCTACATCGTGCCGAAGAAATCGCTCACCGGCGACAACACCGAGCGGGTGGACACCCGCGTCCTGCAGGTCATTTACCATTTCGAGCGGCCGGCCTTTCCCGTCTATGCCGGACAACAAGTGGACGTGTTCATCCAGCGGGACGCGACAAAGGCCTCGCCATGACAAGCCGCCACCACAACAACGTATCTCGTGAAGCGTATCTCGTCATCCGTCAGAAAGCCTCCTTCTTTCGCTTCACGCTTCACGGGCGACGCTTCACGGGAGCGTCGACGGCCTTTTTCACCATCCTGCTGGCGCTGACCGGCTGCGTGCAGGGACCGAATTACCGCAAGCCGGACATCCCGGTTCCACCGGGCTGGGAGCAGATGGCGGGAGGCACGCCGGAATCCGGGGTCACGGTCTCCACCGAGAAGCTGCCGGAAGCCCGCTGGTGGACGGAATTTCACAACGACGAACTCACCCGCCTCATCGACAAGGCCCTGCAAGGCAACCACGATGTGCGTCGTGCGGCCTCGCGCGTCATGGAAGGACGCGCCACCTTGGTCGCGGCCGGCGCGGGCCTCTATCCGCAGGTCAACCTACAGGGCCAGTACTCGCACGTCGAAATTTCCAAAAACACGCTGGCTGGGCTGGGGCTGGCGTCGGGGAAAACGTCGTCCCCGCAAACGTTCGCCACGCCCGGCACGGGATTCGATCTCTGGAACAGCGCGACCGATTTGCGGTGGGAGCTGGACCTCTGGGGTCGCATCCGGCGCGGCATGGAAGCCGCCTCGGCGGAAGCCGGCGCGCTGGAACAGGATCACCGGGCCGTGGCCCTGGCGCTGATCGCCGACCTGGGCCAGGCCTATTTCCGCCTGCGCGAGTCGGATGAACAGCTCGCCATCGCCGAACACAACCTGGCGCTGCGGAAGGACGCCCTGAGCATCATCCAGACGCGCGCCTCCGTCGGCCTGGCCTCCGAGCTGGACGTCAAGCGCGCCGAAGTCCTGGTCGCGGAAAGTGCGGCCCAAGTCCCGGACCTGCAACGCCTGCGGGCGGTTGAACGGCATCGGATCGAGGTGCTGTGCGGCGCGCCTCCGGGAACCCTCGACCTGGCGCCCAAGCTGCTCCGAAGCGTCGTGGCCCAGCCGGACATCCCGGTCGGCCTCCCCTCGCAACTTCTGGAGCGGCGCCCCGACATCCTGCAGGCCGAACGGACGCTCATCGCGGCCAATGCGCGGATCGGCGAGGCCCGCGCCTACTTTTTTCCGGCCCTCTCGATTACCGGACAGGGCGGGCTGCAAAGCGTCGAGTTTTCAAACTGGTTCTCGGGCAACAGCCGCACCTTCAGCATCGGGCCGGCCATCACGCTCCCCATTTTTCTTGGCGGGACCAACATGGCCCGGCTGGACGCCGCCGAAGCGCGCTATGAACAGATGCTCGAAAGCTACCAGCAGACCATCCTGAATGCCTTCCGAGAAGTCGCGGACTTGCTCGTCTCGATCCGAGCCAGGACCGCACAGCGGGACCGCCAGCGCGAGCAGGTCCAGGCGGCGGAACTCGCGCGAGAACTGGCCCAGGTCCGTTATCGCGAAGGGTTGGTGAATTACTTGGACGTACTGGAAGCGGAACGCACGGTCCTCAACGCCGAGATGCAACTCGTGCAGACGGAGCGCGCCCGTCTGACCGACATGGTCGGGCTCTTCAAAGCCCTGGGCGGCGGTTGGGACGCCACGACAACCGCAGATCTCTCAGCCGGCCGGCAGCCCAGTTGATCGGATCGACCGAGCGACCACGCTGTCTTCGCCTTCTGCATCACTCCCCAGCCTCCCCACCCCCCGATTTGTGGTTGGGCTTGCAATCCTCGCCGGCTTGCGAAATCATGCGACTTGCCGCGAACCATCCGGGGCAGCATAGGTGTCATGGGAAACCTCTTGGAGACGATGAAGGAGAACGGTCGCTGGGCCGTCGTCGCCCTCTACGCCGTCGCCATGGCGCTGGTTGAGTCGGCGGTCGTCGTCTATCTGCGGGCCCTCTTACACGTAGCCGATCCCTACCAGCCCAGCCCGCCGGTTGTGCCGGGCTGGGTGATCCGCACAGAACTAGCCCGAGAAGTCGCCACGCTGATTATGCTGGTCGCAGTGGGATGGCTGGCGGGACGGACCAGGCGCAGCCGTATCGGGTACTTTCTGATCACCTTCGGTGTCTGGGACATTTTTTACTACGTCTTCCTGGCGCCCTTAAGCGGCTGGCCCAAGTCCGTGATGGACTGGGACATCCTGTTCCTGATTCCTCTCCCCTGGTGGGGGCCGGTACTGGCGCCAGCCTTGATTGCCGCGCTGATGATCGTGGGCGGCACGATGATCTGTCGGTTCGAACAGGAACAGCGTACACTGTGGCCGACACGAGGGGCGTGGGGATTGAGCCTCGCCGGCGTGCTGCTGACGCTCTACGTGTTCATGACCGATGCGCTCCGCGTGGCGGGTGACGGCTATGAGGCCATTCAGCGCATGCGGCCGACCTGGTTCAACTGGCCCCTCTTCACAGTGGCGCTGACCCTGATGGCCGCGCCGATTCTGGACTTGTGTCGGCAACGTTCGCAGCAGGCTGGGGGCACCACAAGAGAGAATGAGCGATAACCCATGAGCTGCCGTGCCGCACTCTTCTTACCTCCCGATCCACG
>SCVQ01000301.1 GCA_004296865.1 Nitrospirota bacterium | reverse complement strand
GCGGCCGAGGGGATCACCGAGGTCTCCCGGGTCTATCATCTGGATCGCGGGTATGAAAAAATCGAACAGAAGCTCGGCGGGCTTGGCGCCACGATCAAGCGGGTGAAAGACGGCGCCGCGCCGGTCGTTGTGAGCCCAACGCCATGATCACGATCGCGCTGTCCAAGGGCACATTACTGGCGCCCACGCTGGCCTTGCTCAAGCGGGCGGGCTACGTCACGGAAGGGCTGTCGGCCGAGAGCCGGCGGCTGGTCTTTACCTGTCCCAAGGACGACCTGACCCTGCTGATCGTGCGGCCGACCGATATTCCGACCTACGTGGAATATGGAGCGGCCGATGCGGGTGTGGTGGGGAAGGATGTGTTGTTGGAGCAGGACCGGGACGTGTACGAGCCGTTGGACCTGAGGATCGGGGCCTGCCGGATCTCGGTGGCGGCGTTGCGGGGGCAGGAGCTCCGCAGCCGGCTGTCCGCGAAGGTTCGGGTGGCCACCAAGTACCCGAACATCACGGAGCGGTATTTCAACGGCAAGGGGATTCCGGTCGAGGTGATCAAGTTGTATGGCTCCATTGAGCTGGCGCCGGTGGTGGGCTTGGCAGAGCGGATCGTGGATCTCGTGTCGAGCGGCAAGACGCTCAAGGCGCATCATTTGGTCGAGGTGGAGGTGATCGCGAAGTCCACCGCGCGCCTGATCGTGAACCGGGCCAGCCTCAAGATGAAGCACGGCGACCTCACAGATCTGATCGCCAGGCTGAAACGTGGTCGGCCGAAACAGGCCCGATAGCACGGCGTCGCGCGTGGCGCCTGCGGCGGTGGTGGCCAGGGGGGGACGATGAAGGTCATAGCGAGCACGGATCGGGCGTTCAAGCAAATGGTCAAGCGCGTCGCGTCTCGGTCCACCCTCCACGGGGGGGAGGTCGAGAACACCGCGAAGACCATTCTCAAGGCTGTGGAACGAGGCGGAGACAGTGCCGTCATCCGATACACGAAGAAGTTCGACCGGGTGACCCTGAAGCCGGCGCAGTTCCGGATCAGTCCGGAACAAGTGAAGGAAGCCTACTACCAGATTCGCAAAGAGGAAGGGGATGCGTTGCGTTTCGCCGCGCAACGCATCATGGCCTTTCATGAACGGCAGCGGACGAAAACCTGGATGTACCAGGACAACGGGGCGACCTTAGGGCAGGTGGTGATGCCGCTCGATGCGGTGGGGCTCTACGTGCCGGGCGGCAAGGCGGTCTATCCCTCCTCCGTCCTCATGTGCGCGATCCCCGCCAAGGTGGCCGGGGTGAAGCGGGTGGTCATGTGTACGCCCATGGCCAAAGGAGGCATCAGCCCCTATCTGCTCGTGGCGGCCGACATCGCCGGGGTGGACGAAATCTATCGAATCGGGGGCGTGCAGGCGATCGGCGCCATGGCCTACGGGACGAAAACCATCGGGCGTGTGGACAAGATCGTGGGGCCCGGGAACATGTACGTCGCCACGGCCAAACGCTTGCTCTATGGCACGGTGGACATCGATATGGTGGCCGGCCCCAGTGAGCTGCTGGTGATCGCGGACGAGGCCGCCAATCCGATTCACGTGGCTGCGGATCTGCTCTGTGAAGCGGAGCACGATGAGGAGGCCAGGGTTTGTCTGGTCACCACGTCTGCCCGACTGGCCAAGGACGTGGTCCGGCAGGTCGGGGAGCAGATGCAACGGCTCAGCCGGCAGAAGATTGTGGCGAAGTCCATCGGGCGCCATGCGGTGGCCTTCGTCGTCGGCACGATGGAGGAGGCGATTGACCTGGCCAACGAGATCGCGGCCGAACATCTGGCCTTGTCGGTGGACCGGCCTTTCGACTATCTTGAAAAAGTGCGGCACGCCGGAGCGCTCTTCTTGGGCCGGTACACACCGCCCGCCGTGGCCGATTACGTCGCCGGTCCCAATCACGTGTTGCCCACGGGCGGAACGGCCCGGTTCTTTTCTGCGCTTTCGTTTGATGACTACGTCAAGAAGAGCAACATCGTCGCCTACAGCAAAGAGGAGCTGTTGAAAGTGAAAGACCATGTCGCACGCATGGCGCAGATGGAGGGTTTCGATGCGCATGCCAAATCATTGGAGAGCAGGCTGTCATGAGTAAGGCACCAGGCAAGTCCAGTTCCGTGCGCGTCCCGCGCCGTGCCACCGTTGAGCGGCGGACCACGGAAACACAGGTCCGGGTCGAACTGGCGCTGGACGGCCGCGGCCGCGGCCGGGTCACGACCACGATCCCGTTTTTGGACCACATGCTGGCCCTCTTGTCGAAGCACGGGTTCTTCGACCTGACCGTCAAGGCCAAGGGCGACACGGAGATCGACGACCACCACACCGTCGAGGACATCGGCATCGTGTTGGGCGAGGCGTTCAAGCAGGCCTTGGGCAAGAAGGAAGGCATCCGCCGGTTCGGGTTCGCCTCGGTCCCGCTCGACGAAACCCTGGCGCAGGTCACGGTGGATTTCAGCGGCCGGCCCTATCTGGTCTATCGGGTGGAGTTGCCGCAGCGGCGCATCAAGGCCTTCGACATCGGACTCTTTGAGGATTTCTTCCAGGCCTTGGTGACCCATGCCGGCATGAACCTGCACGTCAATCTGATGTACGGTCGCAACCCGCACCATATCCTGGAAGCGGTGTTCAAGGCCTTGGCCAAGGCCCTCGACCAAGCCACGGCGATCGACGGGCGGGTCGTTGGCGTGCTCTCGACGAAGGGAAGGCTATAGGCAAAAGGCTATGGGCAATAGGCCGGGAGCTTCTTTTAGCCCATCGCCTAGCGCCTATTGCCTCGCGCCTGCAGCGGAGGGGCAATGATCGCCATCATCGACTATGGCATGGGCAACCTCCGGAGCGTCCAGAAGGCCTTCGAGGCGGTCGGGCATCGGGCGGTGGTGACGAGGGAGTCCCACGTGATCGCCGATGCCGGCCACGTCGTGTTGCCGGGGGTCGGGGCCTTTGCCGACTGCATGGCGAACCTCCAGCAGTATGGCTTGATCGAGCCTATCCGGAAGGCCATTGCCAGTGGAAAGCCGTTTTTGGGAATCTGTCTGGGTCTCCAACTCCTCTTTACCGAGAGCGAGGAGTTCGGCCTCCACAAAGGGTTGGACATCGTGCCGGGTCGGGTCAAACGGTTTCCGTCCCCTCGTGGGCCGGAGTCCGCGGCTGCATCGGATACGTCCGGCAAGCCGGCGGCCTGCCTCAAGGTGCCTCATATGGGGTGGAATGCGCTGAGTATTACGCGTCCCGCGCCGCCTCTGCAAGGGATCGAAACGGGAGCCTACTTCTATTTCGTCCATTCCTACTATGTCGAGCCTCAAGAGCCGTCGGTCGTCTGCAGCGTGACGGAGTACGGCGTGCCGTTTGCGTCGAGCATCTGGCGGGAGAATATTTTTGCCTGCCAGTTTCATCCTGAGAAGAGTCAGACGGTTGGACTGTCCATCATCCGGAATTTCGGCCAGTGGCAGTGAGGGTCCTATGAAACGGTATCGGCAACGACGGAGAGCGTGGTCGCGCCACACGCTTTGGCTGTGGCTTGTCCTGGTTGTGCTGGCGGGTTGCGCTCCCGCCAAGGTGAGGGTCGATGCCTCGCCCGACATCGAGAAGTACCGCGTCAAGACGGTGGCGATCCTGCCGTTCGACGCGCTGTCCACTCCCCAGGTCGTCGACCAGCGCGACACCGACTTGCAAGCGCCGTCGGGAGCGACGCGGTCCGACATCACCTTCAGCATCCCGCAGACGGTCGAGAAGTTCGACCAGCCGACGGCGACCGTTCCCCCGCACGTCGCCGCGCGGATCACCCAGGGGTTTTACGACCGGCTGCAGGTGAGGGAAGGGGTGCAGGTCTTGTCCCGAGAGGCCGTCGAACGGGCCAAACAGTCGCTGGGGGCGACCGCTAAGGGCGCGGCGATCGGCGAGATCGCCCGGCAAGTATCGGCGAAGTTGCAAGCCGATGCGGTCTTGGTGGGGCGGGTATTGGTCTATCAGGAGCGGGCCGGCGTCCGGTGGGGGGGCGCGCCGGCCACCGTCGGGTTCGAAGTCAAGCTGGTTGCGGCCGACGGGAAGATTCTGTGGGTCGGCAATTATTACGAGAAGCAAAAACCGCTGTTCGAGGATTTCGGCGGCTTCATTCAACGGGGACTGGGCTTTCTGACCGCGGATGAATTACTCCAGTACGGGATCGAGCACGTTCTCCAACAATTTCCCTTCGGGGGAGCACCGGCCCGATAAGGCCGAAGGATGCGCAAACAGTCATGGGAAAGGGCGGCACATGTTGGTGATTCCCGCCATTGACCTGAAGGATGGGCGTTGCGTCCGTCTCAGGCAAGGGGACATGCGTGAGGAGACGGTCTATTCCGAAGACCCTCCGGGGATGGCGGCTCGCTGGGAGCGGCTGGGGGCCGGGCTGCTCCACGTCGTGGACCTGAACGGGGCCATCGAGGGGCAGCCGAAGAATGCGTCCCTGATCGAGGCCATCGTCAAAGCGGTGTCGATCCCCGTCCAAGTCGGGGGCGGGATTCGGTCTTTGGACACCGTCAAGCTCTATTTGTCCCTTGGGGTGAGTCGCGTGGTGCTGGGAACGGTGGCCCTTCAGGATCGCCGTTTGCTGGATCAGGCCTGCGCGGAATTTCCTCAACGCATCC
>SCVQ01000300.1 GCA_004296865.1 Nitrospirota bacterium | reverse complement strand
TACGACATAGTCGTGGTGGGCGGAGGTCATGCCGGGTGTGAAGCGGCGCTCGCGGGGGCCCGAATGGGGGCGACGGTCCTGTTGCTGACGATGGAAGAGGCCAAGATCGGCCAGATGTCCTGCAATCCCGCCATCGGCGGTATCGCCAAAGGACATCTGGTAAAGGAAATCGACGCGCTGGGCGGGGAAATGGCCCGCAACACCGACCTGGCCGGCATCCAATTCCGCATGATCAACACCAGCAAGGGGCCAGCCGTCCGGGCCCTGCGCGCCCAATGCGACAAGCAACTCTATCGTCGGACGATGCAGGAAACGCTCCGCCGCCAACCGGGTCTCCAGATCGCGTGCGGCACGGTGGACCGTCTGGTCACGCACGGAGGGGCCGTCACCGGCATCGTCACGGATGCGGGGGCCGAAATTGCCGCGAGGGCCGTGGTGCTTACATCGGGCACATTCCTTAAGGGATTAATCCATATAGGCCTGAGCCACTTTCCCGCCGGACGGGGCGGGGAGCCGTCGGCCGAACACCTCTCGGACTGCATGCGGGACCTGGGCTTCGAGATCGGGCGTTTGAAGACCGGCACCCCGCCGCGTCTGGATCGGGACACCATCAATTTCGACGTCATGACCCCTCAGCCGGGCGATGATCCGCCCCCGCCGTTCTCGTATCGAACCGAACGCATTACCACGCCCCAGGTTCTCTGCCACCTGACCCATACCAACCAGGCCACGCACGATATTATCCGTGACAACCTGGACCGATCGCCGCTCTACAGCGGCCTGATCGAATCGGTCGGGCCACGCTATTGTCCCTCGATCGAAGACAAAGTCGTCCGCTTTGCCGACAAGCCCCGGCACCAGATCTTCATCGAGCCCGAAGGGCTGGATACATACGAATATTACCCCAACGGGATTTCCACCAGCCTACCCATTGATACCCAGGCCGCCCTCCTCCGTACCATCCCGGGTCTGGAACAGGCCCGGATGCTGAAACCGGGGTATGCGATCGAGTACGACTATTTCCCGCCTCGCCAACTCCACCCGACACTGGAAACCAAGCTGGTGGAGGGGCTCTATCACGCCGGACAAATCAACGGCACGTCAGGCTACGAGGAAGCCGCTGCCCAGGGACTCATGGCCGGCATCAATGCCGCCTTGAGGATCCGCGGCGAGTCGCCGTTCATCTTGGATCGCTCGCAGGCCTACATCGGCGTGCTCATCGATGATCTCATTACCAAGGACGCCCTCGAACCCTACCGGATGTTCACCTCTCGGGCCGAGTACCGTCTCCTCCTCCGTCATGATAATGCGGATCTTCGGTTGATGGAGATCGGCCACCGGCTCGGTCTTGTCCATGACTCGACTTATGCACTGTTTCAGACCAAGCGGTCCTCCATTGACCGAGAAGTCACCCGCTTAAAGGAAACCAGGCCCAAGTGGTCAGAGGAGTTCCGTAAGAAGCTGATGGAAAAATCGTTGGACAGCGTTTCGCCGGACCTCACTCTAGCGCAATTGTTAAGACGTCAGGAATTGTCCTATCGAGACCTACTAGACATAACAGGTGAAAGTGGGCCATCTGACGATACAGTATCTGAAGCTATTGAAATAACTGTAAAATATGAAGGATACATCAAGCGTCAACTCCAGCAAGTCGCCAATTTCAAAAAGCTTGAAAGCCGCCGTATCCCGCCTGGATTTCATTACGATGGGATCACCGGGTTTTCACGGGAAGTACTTGAAAAACTCAATCGAGTCAGACCTGCCTCTATTGGCCAAGCGTCCCGCATTTCCGGTGTAACACCGGCAGCCATCTCCCTTTTGCTGGTAGCTCTGGAACGTGACAGACGAAAGGACTATCCTTCCACCGCTGCCTCCTGAACTTCTATCACTCCCATCATCATTCTATCCATGACAGCATACTTCTTCTTTTTTTCTTGATACACTGTGATCGGCAAATAGCGCTTGACGCGTAATCTGATTTATCGTATTTGTTCCACGTGGAACAAATGAACGATCTGGCTAAACTCCTGCTTGACAGCGCGCGCGAGGTCGGCGTTTCAGTAACAAATCGAAATGTATCTGAACTGCTTATTTATCTTAGAGAATTGATATCATGGAATAAAAAAACTAACCTCACGGCAATTAGACAAGACCGGGAAATTGTCGTGAAGCACTTCATTGATTCCATTGCCTGTAGCAAGGCTCTGGGACAGTCCAAATCGTCTTCTTTGCTGGATGTTGGAGCAGGTGCTGGGTTCCCAGGCCTTCCGCTGAAAATCATCCATCCAGAGTTGAATCTTACACTTCTTGAGCCGAACAATAAAAAGACTGCTTTCCTGCGACATGTCATTGGAACTCTGAATCTGAGCCATGCAGTTGTCGTCCCGAAGAGAATTGAAGATTGTTCGAGAGAACTACAGTATCAAGGTCGCTTTACTGATATCATCACAAGAGCTCTCGACGTCGATCAGGTTATTCCGTTCGTTCGACCACTGCTCGCTCATTCTGGACGGCTAATCCTCTGTCGAGCAAAGCCACTTGATTCAGGCTTGAATTTATTTGGCCTCCAAATCAAAAATGAAATCGCCTATGAGCTACCTTATGGGTATGGGAAGAGAGTATTGTTGATCCTAGAGCCGGCTCATCCCACTTAAGAGAACAGTCCTGTTCCACGTGGAACAATCGTTGACCC
>SCVQ01000299.1 GCA_004296865.1 Nitrospirota bacterium | reverse complement strand
ATGGCTGGGGGTGGTGGACCGAGACGGAACCGTGGTGGCGGCCACCGATCCGGCGGATGTGGGTGAGAGCCGAAGCGGAGAGGCCTGGTTCCAAGCCGTGCGGGCACAACAAACGGTCCAATTCGAGGATGTGGCCGGCTCGTACCAAACCAGCGGCGGTCCCGTGGTGGCCTTTGCGGCGCCGATCAAAGGCCCAAACGGGTTGTTTCTGGGAGTGGTCCGGTCACACGTGGCGCTTTCCGCACTTGAGGATGTCGTGTGGCAGACGGTGAACCTCTATGAGATGCAATTTGAAACCGGACGGCTTGAATGGCAGTTCCTTACTCTCGACGGGAGCCTGATTGCTGATTCTCTGCTGAGGGAGGAGGGGAAGGTGAATCTCCGGCAACTTGGCCTGCCATCGGCGCGGTTGAGCGACTCGGCCAAGCCGGGCTTCGTGGAGGAGTTGCACTACCGCCGGCAGTTGCCGGTCGTCACGGGATATGCCCGGACCGACGGATATGGGGACTTCCCCGGCATGCGGTGGGGCATCCTGGTGCGTATGGATCGGGATGACATCCTGGCTCCGATCCGATTCGTGCTGTGGAAGCTGGGCCTCGTTGGGGCGGTCGTGTGGGTGCCGATGGTCGCCCTTCTGCTCTGGGCGACCGGGCGTCTGCGGCGCGAGTGGGCGCAGGCCCAGCAGGAGAGTGAACGGGCCAGGGCCGCCGAGGTCTCGCTGCGAGAGAGCGAGGAACGGACCCGCTCGATCGTCGAAACGGCGCTGGATGCCGTCATCGTGATGGATGCGGAGGGTCGGGTCGTGGAGTGGAATTCCCAGGCCGAGACGATTTTCGGCTGGCCTCGCCAGGAGGTGATCGGAAAGCGGTTGTCCACGACCATTATCCCGCCGCAATACCGGGACGCCCATGAGCGCGGGTTGCGGCGTTTCCTTGCGACGGGCGAGGGACCGTTGGTGAACAAGCGGGTTGAGGTCATCGCGTGCCATCAACGGGGGCATGAGTTTCCCGTGGAATTGACCATTGCCCCAGCGCGGCATGGAGCGACGTACACCTTCAGTGCGTTTGTGCGGGACATTACCCAGCACAAGCAGGCGGAGAACCGTCAGGCTGCGCAAGTGGCCATCAGTCTCATCCTGGCGGAGTCCAGGACGTTGCATGAGGCGGCGCCACGGCTTCTGCGGGCTGTCTGCGACACGATGGGATGGGAGTTGGGAGCGATGTGGCACGTGGACCGTGCGGCCGCGCGGTTGCGCTGCGAGGCCGTCTGGCATGGCGCGACGGTGGACGCGAAGGAATTCATGGCCTTGACCCAGGGGAGTACGTTTGCGTCCGGCGTCGGCCTGCCCGGTCGCGTGTGGGCCGGCGGTGAGCCGGCCTGGATTTCCGACGTGGCTGCGGATGCCAATTTCCCTCGGTTGCAGATGGCTGCGAAGACCGGCTTGCACGGGGCGTTCGGGTTTCCGATCAAGAAGGGGGGCGAGACCCTGGGAGTCCTGGAGTTTTTCAGCCGCGAGATCCGTCAGCCGGACGCCAGCTTGCTGCAGATGATGGCCGACATCGGCGTCAAGATCGGCCAGTTTGTTGAGCGTATCTTGCTGGAGGAGCAACTGCGCCAAGCGCAGAAGATGGAAGCGGTTGGACAATTGGCCGGGGGGATCGCCCACGACTTCAATAATTTGCTCACGGTCATCGCGGGCTACTGTCACCTTCTCCTCAAACGCGTCGGTCCGGACTCGCCCTTGCGCGGTGTTATCCAAGAAATTCAGAAGGCCGGGGACCGGGCAGCCGGGCTGACCGGTCAACTGTTGGCGTTCAGTCGCCAGCAGGTGCTGGCGCCGAAAGTGCTGGACTTCAATGAGGTGGTGGCTGGTCTCGAGGCTATGTTGCGGCGGCTGATCGGCGAGAACATTGCACTCGTCGTTGAGCCGGGGGCTGCGTTGGGGCATGTCAAAGCCGACCCGGGGCAGATCGAACAAGTGATTATGAATTTGGCCGTCAACGCCCGTGATGCCATGCCGAAGGGCGGGCGGCTGACGATCAAGATGGCCAATGTCGAACTGGGCGAGACCGATCCCTCCCAATCCGTCGTCACGCGCCCAGGTCGCTATGTGATGTTGGCCGTGAGTGACACCGGTCACGGGATGGATGCCGAAACCCAGGCCCGTATCTTCGATCCATTTTTTACGACCAAGGACAAGAGCAAGGGAACGGGATTGGGGTTGTCCATGGTCTACGGGATCGTCAAGCAGAGCGGCGGGTACATCTTTGTCAGAAGCGATCTCCAGCAGGGCACGACGTTCACCATCTATTTGCCGCGGGTCATGGAAGACGTGACGGTCGCCGAGTCCGGCCGGGTTGCCGGTGAATTGTGCCGCGGAGCGGAAACCATCCTCCTGGTCGAGGATGAAGGCACAATCCGTACCCTCGCCGGCAAGGTGCTCCGATCGTACGGCTACGATGTGCTGGAGGCGCGTGAGGCCGATGAGGCGCTTCAAATCAGCCGGCAACATGGCGCCCCGATCCATCTGTTGCTGACGGATGTGGTGATGCCGGGAGTCAGCGGACGGGAGTTGGTCGAGCGACTGGCCCCGGTCCGCCCCGAGATGAAAGTGCTCTACATGTCGGGGTATACGGATGATGTCATCGTCCATCATGGGGTGTCTGGGGCTGGAACTGCGTTTTTGCAGAAGCCCTTCACCCCGGATGCGTTGGTGCGTCGGGTGCGTGAGGTGCTCGATGCACCGCAACCGAGGTAGCGCGCTCTCGGTGCGCCGCGCCACCCCGAGGCCAATGACGCCGCCGGTCTTCAGCGTTCCATCGAACATGGCGACCAGGGCGAGCCTGGCTTGTGGGGACAATCGAGAGGGCTTATAATACCGCTCACGTGCATGTGACGGCTGGGGAGAATCGGATGACGACACCAGGGAAGATGGCGCCGGCCAAAGGGCAGGAGCTGGAGATCGACCGTTATCGGCTCCGAGAGGAGCCCTATTACGCCGAGGTGAACGGCGAGGTGGGGCTCTTTACGATTGCCGCCAAAAGCAAAATGCCGGTGATGCTCAAGGGGCCGACCGGCTGCGGGAAGACGCGCTTCGTGCAGCACATGGCCTATCGCCTGGGACGTCCCCTCATCACGGTGGCCTGCCACGAGGACCTGACCGCGTCCGATCTGGTCGGGCGGTATCTGCTGAAGGGGAACGAGACGGTCTGGATGGATGGCCCCCTCACGCTCGGCGTCAAACACGGCGCGATCGTCTACCTGGACGAGATCGTGGAAGCGCGAAAGGACACCACCGTCATCATCCATCCGTTGAGCGATGACCGGCGCCTCTTGCCGATCGAAAAGAAGGGGCAGGTGATCGAGGCCGTGGATGAGTTCCTGCTAGTGATTTCCTACAACCCCGGCTATCAGAGCGTGTTGAAGGACCTCAAGCAGAGCACCAAACAGCGGTTCATGGCGATCGAGTTCGGCTACCCGCCGCACGAGATCGAAGCGCGGGTCATCGAACATGAAGCCGGCGTGGACAAAGACACGGCGCTCCGACTGGTCAAGCTGGGCGAGAAGGTCCGCAATCTCAAGACGCACGGGCTGGAGGAGGGGGTCAGCACCAGGCTGCTGATCTACGCCGGCGAGTTGATTCGCCAGGGCGTGCCGCCGGCCCGGGCCTGTGAGGCGGCTATCACGAGGCCGATCACGGACGATCCGGACATGCAGCGCAGCATTCACGAGCTGGTGCGCGCCATCTTCTAGCGGGGTTGAGCGGGAGGGACGCATGAACACAGCGATACGCATGGTTGCCATGATGATCGTCTTGGCCGGTCTGATCGGCTGCGGGAGCTTGATGCATCCCAGAGCGGGGGAGTTTTTAGAACAAGCCAAAGGCGCCAGCGGGGTCGAGACGCAGATCAACCTGACCAACATGATCGAGACCAGCATCAA
>SCVQ01000298.1 GCA_004296865.1 Nitrospirota bacterium | reverse complement strand
CATGGGCTGATGGTGGAGGAGGAGTGCTGTGATTGGCGTGGTGACAGCGGGCAGTTCTGTTTCGATGCCTTTCGCTGCCTTCTGTGCGGAGAAATTATAGATACAGTGATCCTGGGCAATCGAAAGAGAAAGCCCGCTCCCTTTGCCGGCCCAAGGAAGTTGCGGGATCGTGCAGATTCACCGCCAAACGGGTAGCGCGTCTTGCGCAGCGTGGAGCGAGAGGGGAGAGCTTGCTATGGTTCCCACACTCCTTGAGACAGACGAGACGCTCGGCAGCGAGCAAGGCCGCGTGAAATTTGCCCTCATCCATCTCTCCGGCAGCCGGCGGGGGCAGACCCAGGAGTTCGGGGTGGAGCGGCTGACGATCGGCACGGACCCGGGAAATGACCTGGCGTTCGACCCTGCACGCGATGCTGCGGTCTCGCTGTGGCATGCCGAGCTTTCAGTCGAGAACTGTGAACTGGTCCTCCGGGACAAAGGGAGCCAGGGCGGGACCTTCGTCAACCGTCAGTGCGTTGCGGAAGTCATTTTGCAGGATGGGGATTTGCTCACCCTCGGACAAGGCGGACCGCAGCTCCGGGTTCGGATCCGGCCTGAGGCCTACGCGCACTGCAAACCCTTCCGAGACATCCTCTGCGATTGCCGAGACATTGCCAAATCCTCCAAGCGCGGATGGGTTGTCAGTGCGGCGCTGTTCTTCCGCCATCTCTTCAGCGACCTGGCGTTCCACGCTACGGTGCCTGTTCGGCTGCTTGCAGGCACCATCCTCCTGCTCCCGATCGTGCTGCTCGGGGGCCTGCTCTATTCCCAGTTCGCCGCCCGATCGGCCTATGAGCGACAGGTGAGCGTCCTGCTGGGCCAAATTGAAACCGGGCGGGTCTCGCAGGTGGCGGTGGAGCAGCAGGTTCGGGAGGCCCGCAAGCGGGTGGGTGAGCTGATGGAGGAACAGCAAAAGGAGGCCGAAACGCTGGCGGTCGTTCTGCAACGCAAACAACAGGAGCAGGCTGGAAAGGCTGAGCTGGCCGCGCTCAAGAAGCGCCTGCGCGCGATCGAGGCCGAGCGTACCGCGGCCGAGCGCATCATCAGCACGCTCGGGCAGGGGGTGGCGTTCATCCAAGGCAAGTACGGATTTGCCGAGAAAGGCACGGGGCGTGTCCTCTGCTACGAGGGGATGGATGCCAGCGGGGCGCCGCTCCTCGATGCGGAGGGCCATCCGCTCTTTACCCTCGAAGAAGGCAAACCGCCAGTGATCGTGCACTTCACGGGGACGGGCTTCGTGGCGGATGCACGCGGGTTCATGTTGACCAACCGGCATGTCGCTCGCATGTGGGAAACGGACCCGGCGGCGAAGGAGTTGATCGCAACAGGACTGGAGCCCCGACTGCTCATGCTTCGCGGCTTTTTCCCCGGCCTCGCCACTCCATTCGACCTTCGAACGATAAAGGTGTCCGAGCAGGCTGATGTGGCACTGCTGGCCTTCGATCCCGGTGAGCACAAGCTGCCCGTGCTTGGACTGGCTACAGAGGCGACGAAGGTGACAGCGGGCGAGCCGATTCTCCTGTCTGGCTATCCAACCGGCTTCGATGCGCTCATGGCCCGGGCGGATCAGATCACCAGCTCGGAGATCATGCAGCAAGCCGGTGAGGATGCCGACCGTTTCGCACAGGAGCTGGCGAATCATGGACTGATCCGGCCGCTCGCCACGCAAGGGCATATCGGCGACGTGGTCGCAGATCGGCTCGTCTACGATGCCCAGACGACCTTTGGCGGGAGCGGGGGACCGGTCTTCAACCTGCGCGGCGAGGTCATTGCGGTCAACAGCATGATCCTGCGGCGATTCGGAGGAGCGAATTTCGGCGTGCCGATCCGGTTTGGGATCGACCTGCTGAGAAAGAACGCACCGTCCGGTTAACTCGCCTCCTGAGTTTCCACTTTGGTTGTGGCTGCTCGGTGCCCCGCCCTCTTCCAACGGCCACGAAGCGCAATGCCCGTCATTTGCAGAGGCACAGCGCACTCAGTGCTTAGGACGAGCGTCCACCGGACAGGTTATGACGAAATGGTTCAACAGCGCATGGCGTTCGTAGCTCAGGAGGTACAGGTGCAGCAAGGAGGGATCATCGGCATCCCAGTGAAAGAGAGGCCCATCGACGCCGATCGCATGATGATCCAGCCAGCGGTTCTGTGTATCCAGATGAAACCCATAGAATGAGCGTTGGATCGGGGGCCTCGCCACCACCTCGGCATAGGACTCGAAGAAGCTCGGATTGCCGATGCCCAGCGGAACTTGCCATCCGCGTTCGTATTGCTCAGGAGACATGCTCGGAATCGCGGCGAGATCAAGGCCTCCGAAGATCAGCCGCGTCTGCTCGCCAGTTCTGCTGCTGCGGAACGCCAGCTCGATTTCATACAGGCTGTGTGGGCTGGCCGGCGTCCGCACCTGGCGAAGCGTGGCTCCCGTGAGTTCGGCCAGGTAGTGGAGCTGCGTGGCTCGTGGATGGGTGACGGAATATCTGCCGGGAGGAATGAAACTGGCAAACTGGATCGGCTGGGTGTACCAATCCCGGTAGGTGTGCACCGGACCAGACACAATATTCCGTCGCTTCAGCCGTTGTTCGCTGCGAAACGCCGGTGGGTCTTCCCACAGGGCTGTGGCCTTGATGCTCCATGCTTGCTCGACGGCTCGAAGGCGGTCCAATCGGATCGGCGTCCCTGACGGATCGACCCAGTGCTCCAGCGACCACCAGTAAGACCAATACGACAGCCCGTTCACCCGCTCGAAGAGCCGTTTATACAGACCGAGCGGGAACGTGAACCAGACATGCTCGTAGACTCGCTCCTCTCCGTTCTCAACCGCGAACAACAACAGTTCCCATAGCCCCGCATTCAAGCAGTTGCGGGCGAGATCGACTCGGCTCAGGGCGTGGCGCTCGAAGCCGTCTCCACCCTCATGGACTTGTACGTGGTGAGAGACTCGCTGAAACCGGACCTGTTGCCGATTCCACTCACGGTCGATCAATCCCACTCGTATCAGATCCGGATCGGCTTTGACCCAGGGAGGGATCGCCGCGACAACATGGGCGAGATCCACATCGATCAGTTCAATGCTGGTCGCATGGTCTGAAGCCGGTTCGATCACGAAGCGAAATCGGGTTTCCCCAGTCTGCTGGATGACCACGCGTCTGTGGGGATAATTGCCGAACACTACACTCCGCTCCTC
>SCVQ01000297.1 GCA_004296865.1 Nitrospirota bacterium | reverse complement strand
GTCAAATCCGTCAGATCCTGCATGCCGGAACTGGCCGGCAGGATCATGATGCCGCCGGGACCGGGCAGTATGATGTCGGACAATTGCCGCTCGCCCGACAGGACATGCTCGAGGGTGTACTTCGGCACCAGCCCCAGCAAGACGTCCAAGTTGCTGAGGGCCAGGTCGGCATCCAGCACCAGCACTCGCTTCCCGATCTGGGCCAGCGCCAGCGCCAGATTCGCCACGACGTTCGTTTTTCCAACGCCGCCTTTTCCGCTGCTGACTGCAATGACTCGCACGCGGCCGGGCGATCGATCCCCCCCCTCGGGCGGCTCCTCCCCCGCCAACTTTCGCAACGTCGCCGTTTGATCCACCCTATCCCCCTTCCTCCAAACCTCCAGAAACGATGTTCGTTATGCCCCTGCGTGATCGCCCGTTCAGCGCCGTGGGTTCGGCGCAGGTTTGAGCGTGCCCGCCGGGGTCCCGGCTGTTCGCAACGGCCCGCCCAGCAACAGATCGGCCAGACGCTCCGGCCGCACCACCTCCAGATCATCGGGGACGTTTTGGCCGATGCTGACGTACGACAGCGGCAGACCGCTTCGCAGCATCAGGTCGTACAGACCGCCGAAGCCGGTCGTTTCATCGAGCTTCGTAAAGAGCAGGCGGCTGATCGGAAGCCCCGCGTACCGCGTGACGCCCTCCAGGAGGTCCCGCTCGCGCGTGGCGGCGGAGAGGACTAGGTGCACCTCGAGGGGATGGTCCAGATCGACCAACTGCCGCAGCTCTTCCATGCCGGCCGCATCCATCGGGCTGCGGCCGGCCGTGTCGATCAGGATCAGCTCCGCCTTCCGCCGGCGACGGATGCACTCCACGGCTTCGTATTTCGTCAGCGCCACGTCCAGCGACACGCCGATGACGTTGGCGTACATCTTCAATTGTTCCACCGCCGCCACACGATAGGTATCCAGCGTGATCAACGCCACGCTGCGCTTCTCTTTCAGCTTGTAATGTGCCGCCAGCTTCGCGATCGTGGTGGTCTTTCCGACTCCGGTGGGCCCGGTGAAGATGACCGTCTTTTTCCACTCCCCCAACCCCAGAAGCGGCCCCGCCACCTTGACCTCGCGAGCCAGGGACCGGTGCAGCGCCTGTCGGACGGCGGCCTCCGATTCCACATTGACCTGCGGCACGCGGCTCACCACGGTCTGCACGATCCGTTGCGCCGTCTCAGGCAACAGGCCCGTACGGACGAGGTCGTGATAGCGGGAGGCCAACTCCGGAGGGACCTGACCTGATCCGGCTGCCACGTCCGCGGGCTTCTTCCCCTGGAGGGACGACTCCATCAGCCGACGGAGCGAGTGTAATTCTGCCTTGACCCACTCCAAGGCCGGCTCTTCTCGGCGTTCCGGTGACGGGGCAGGAAGCGGCCGTTCTTCACGCGGCATAGATGGGAGTGGCTCCCGATTCACCTGTTGCGTCATCTGATTGCGAAGGGCCTTATCGAACCCTGTCTCCGTGTTCGAAGTCGCCTCCCCGGACCATGCCCCACGCCCGCCCGCCCGTCCATCCCGCGCATACGCGCTGGGAGCGGCAACCGTCCGTCGTTCCGACTCCGAGGGACCGGTCGCATAATGCCGCGTGGCCCGAACCGGCTCGGCATCGCTCGCCGCCACGACTTCCACCATCGCACGGCCGAAGAGCCCGAACATCCCGCCGCCTTTGCGCACCTGCTTGCTGGACAGGATCACCGCCTCCGACCCCAATTCTTCCTTGATCGCCTTGATGGCATCGCTCATCGTCAGGGCCTGAAATGTCTTGATTTTCATGGGTCCCCCGTTTAGGCCGCCTCGTGGCCGACCGACACCGTTTCAAGCGCCTTGATCGTCACCATCCCGTCAACCTCGCTGAGGGCCAGCACCGGGACCGTCGGCAGGATCCGTTCGCTGACCTTGCGCAGATGGCGGCGGAGCACCGGCGAACAGAGCACGATCGGTTGCTGCCCTTTCGAGACCACCCGCTCGGCCGCTTGCTTGAGCCCGACCAGCAGTCGCTGTGTCACCCCCGCATCCAGCGACCAGTACGTCCCCTGGCCCGTCGTGGTGACCTGTTCCGCCAGTTGTCGCTCGAGGCGCGGATCCAGACTGATGACCGGCAACGTTCCGTCCGGACCGAGGTATTGGCGGGTGATGGCGCGGCCCAGTCCCTGGCGCGCAGCTTCGGTCAGGCTCTCGGGGTCCTTGATCCCAGCCGCATGGTCGGCGATGGATTCGAGGATGGTGCGCAGATCGCGAATGGGTACGCGCTCGCGTAACAGGTTCGAAAGGATCCGTACGACGGAGCCGAGCGGCAGGAGATTCGGGATGAGTTCTTCCACCAGCTTCGGATGGTTCTTGGCCACCTCGTCCAACAACGCCTGGACTTCCTGTCGCCCGACCAGTTCATGGGCGTGGCGTTTGATGACCTCCGCCAAGTGGGTGGCAACGGCGGAGCCGCCGTCCACGACGGTGTAGCCGGCAATCTGGGCTTGCTCCCGTCCGGCCTCGGGGACCCACAGCGCCGGCAGGCCGAAGGCGGGCTCTTTCGTGGGGATGCCCTGGACAATGCCCTTCTGGGCGGTCCCCGGATCAATCGCCAGCACGTGTCCCGGCATCACCTCACCCCGCACCAATTCCACGCCCTTCAACATGATCGCGTATTCGTTGGGCCGCAGTTGGAGGTTGTCGCGAATGTGAACTGGCGGGACCAGAAAGCCCATCTCGCTGGCGATCTGACGTCGAAGGCCCTTGATGCGCTCCAACAGGACCCCGCCCTGCCCCCCATCGACCAACCCGATCAGGCCGTAGCCGACCTGGACTTCCATGAGATCCAGCGGAGCCACTTGCGGCGCCGAATCGGGATTTTTCGCCTCCAATGCCGCGGCAGCGACCGCCGCCGGCATCACTTCCGCCTGGACCTGCTCCCGATCCTGTTTGAGCAACTCGTACGCCAGCCACCCGACCAACGACCCCAGAACGAGGAAGGCCATGTGCGGAAGACCCGGCACCAGGCCGAGCGCCAACAAGATCACCGCCGCGGTGCCGAACACCTTCGGCGAGATCAGGACCTGACGGGCGATCTCCAGCCCCAGATTGGCCTCCGATGCCGCCCGCGTGACCACCATGCCGGCCGCGGTGGAGACGATCAGCGCCGGCACCTGGGCCACCAGCCCCTCGCCCACCGTCAAAAGCGTGTAGTTTTGCGCCGCTGCCGCCAGACTCATGCCCTGCTGGAGCACGCCGATCGTCAACCCGCCGACGATGTTGACCAGGATGATGATGACCGCGGCCACCGCATCACCCCGAACAAATTTACTGGCGCCGTCCATGGCCCCGTAGAAGTCCGCCTCGTCGGCGATTTCCTTTCTTCGGCGGCGCGCCTCGGCTTCGTTGACCAAGCCGGCATTGAGGTCGGCGTCGATGCTCATTTGCTTGCCCGGCATGGCATCCAAGGTAAACCGTGCCGCCACCTCCGCAATGCGGCCGGCCCCCTTCGTCACCACCACGAAGTTGATGATGACCAGGATGGTAAACACCACCAGTCCGACGGTGTAGTTGCCCCCCACGACGAAGTTGCCGAACGCCCGAATCACCTCGCCGGCCGCCGCCGTCCCCTCGTTGCCGTGCAGAAGGATCAGGCGGGTGGACGCAATGTTGAGTGATAACCTCAGGAGAGTGGCCAGCAAGAGCACGGAGGGAAACACGGAAAAGTCCAAGGGCTTCTGCACCTGCATCCCGACCAGCAGGATCACGATGGCCAACGTGATGTTGAACGAGAGCAGCAGATCCAAGGCAAAACGGGGCAGGGGCAGCAGCATGATCATCAGAATGCCCACGACCCCGACCGACATGATGATGTCGGAGTGTTTGCCGATGTTCAGCCGGGACAAAGTCTGTTGCTCAGCACTCATCGGTCGTCACCTCAGCGTCATCTGCCCCTTTGAACGAAACACCAAGGCCAAAATCTCCGCCACGGCTCGGTACAGGTCGGCCGGGACTTCCTGGCCGACCTCGACGAGCTTGTAGAGGGTCCGGGCCACGAATTTGTTTTCAATCACCATCACGCCGTGCTCGGCCGCCATTGTCTTGATCCGTTCGGCGAGGAAGCCGGCGCCCTTCGCCACGACCACCGGCGCCCCCATCGTCGCGAAGTCATAGCGGAGGGCCACGGCCAAATGGGTCGGGTTCGTAATCACGACATCCGCTTTCGGCACGGCGGTGATCATCCGCTTCCGCGCCATCTCGCGCTGCAAACTCCGGACGCGCGAGCGCAGCATGGGATCGCCCTCGCTCTCGCGGCGTTCCTGCTTGATCTCCTGCTTGGACATCCGAAGGCCGCGCTCCCACTCGAAGCGTTGATATCCGTAGTCCGCACCAGCGAGCACGGCCACGGTCAGCCCGATCCAGAGCGCCAGTTTGAACGCCAGCCCTCCCGTGACGCCCAAAACGCCTTCGAGGTCATACTGGATCAGCGACGGCAGGACCGTCATGTCCTGACGGATCGCCATCACGCCGATCCACGTGATGACCGTGATCTTGAGGATGGACTTGACCAGTTCGGCCACGGACCGCAGCGAGAACAGACGACCAAAGCCTTTGAGCAGGCTGATACGGCTGACATCGAGGCGCAAGCCCTCGCTATTCCACATAAATCCGGTCTGCGCCAGGTAACAGGCCATCCCGATCACGGCGACGCCGCCGACCAGCGGCATCGACAACCCCAGCACATCGAGGCTGACCTTCATCATCAGCGCATGGAAAGTGTCCGGACCGATCGTCTGGCGCGCCCCCATGTCCGCGGCAAGACTCAGCCATTCGCGCATCAGATCGGAAAGCGTCGTGGTGGCCACTCCGATCAGGGCATAGATAAAGGCCAGCCCTCCCAGCAGGATCGCCGCCGTCGAGACATCGCGACTGACCGCCACCTGCCCCTTTTGGCGGGCTTCTTCCTTGCGTCTCCCGGTGGCTTGTTCTGAACGGCCTTCTTGCTCAGCCATGCCCCAACATCCTCAGCAGTCCGTCAATCGTTTCCTCTATGCGGAGGAACTCGGCCTCGTACAAACTGATTGAAAACGGCAGCGCCGCTCCCATGACGAGAAATCCGGCGGCAATCGTCAGTGGATAGCTCAGCACGAACACGTTCAACTGCGACACCGTGCGCCCCAACATCGCCAGTATGAGATTGAGCAACAAGATGGTCGCCATCACGGGGGCTGCCAACTTGAGGGCGATCACGAACATCCCTTGCGAGAGCCGGACCACGTCCTCCACCAGCGTGGCCGAGAGGCCGGCTCCGAACGGCGCCACGAGATCAAAACTGCTCGCCACCGTCCGCACCACCATAAAGTGGGCGTTGAGCGAGACGAAGACCAGCGAGGCCAGGACCGTCTGAAAGTTACTGACGAGCGGGACCTGATGCGCCGACATGGGATCCAGGAGCTGCACGACGCCCAATCCCATCTGCGTGCCCATCAGTTCGCCGGCCAATTCGATGCCGGCGAACACGACGCGGATCCCCAACCCCAGCACCAAACCGACCAGGAACTCGGCGGTCAACCCCGCCCCCATCAGCAGCGGATCGCCCGGCAGACCCGGCACCTGCACGATCGGCAACAAGACCAGCCCCAAGGCGAGCACCAAGCCCGCCTTGATGCGGGGCGGAACCGTCCGGCTTCCCAGAACCGGTGTCGCGGCCAGGATCCCGCCGACCCTGACCATGATCACGAGCAGGTTCTGGAACTGAGGGATCGCAAGATGGACGAATGTCGTCATAGTCGATAATGAACGCGGACCGTTTCCTCTAGCGCGCGTAATCCGGAATGCTGATGAGGATCGAGGTCATGAAGCTCACCAGGGTGCTGAGCATCCACGGGAAAAACAACAGCACGCAGACAAAGACCGCCAAGATCTTGGGCGCAAACGCCAGCGTGGTCTCGTTGATTTGCGTCATCGCCTGAAAGACCCCGACCAGCAGGCCGACCACGAGGCTCAATCCCAGCATCGGAGCCGAGACCAGCAACATTGTCTCAATCGCCCGTCGTCCGATTTCCACCACCGTATCGGGACTCATCGTCGCTCCTTACGTCGCTCCCGCTTCAGTGAAAACTTTTGACCATCGATCCGACGACCAGATACCAGCCGTCCGCCAGCACGAACAAAATCAGTTTGAACGGCAGCGAGATCACCACCGGCGGCAGCAGCATCATGCCCATGGACATCAAGATGCTGGCGACCACCATGTCTACGATCAGGAACGGAATGTAGATGAGAAAACCGATCTGAAACGAGATTCGCAGTTCGCTCAAGATGAAGGACGGAATGATGACGTATGTGGGCAGTTCGTCCGCCGACGCCGGTTTCGGCAGCTTGGCCAGCTCGACGAAAAGTTCCAGGTCCTTCTCCCGAACCTGCTTCAGCATGAAGTTCCGAATCGGGTCCATCCCGCGCGTCAGGGCCTCCTCCTGCGTGATCTGCTCGGCAAACAGGGGTTGCAGCGCGTTCCCATAGACCGCCTGCCAGACCGGCGTCATGACGAAGAAGGTCAGGAAGAGAGCCAAACTGATGAGAATCTGGTTGGGCGGCACCTGCTGCGTGCCGATCGCCTGCCGCAGGAAGGACAAGACGATGACGATGCGGGTGAAGGCCGTCACCATGATGAAGAAGGCGGGCGCGACAGAGAGGACCGTCAGCAGCCCCAAGACCTGCATGACCACGGCAGTCTGCCCCTTGCCCCCTGTCCCTCCCAGATCGATGGTGATGCCCGGCCCTCCTGCCCAGGCTTCCCCGGCTCCGACCGCCGTCGCGCACAGCCAGGCCGCACTCGCGCAGACGCTCAGCCATCCGATAAGGCCTCTCGTGCGATGCAGGGACCGGCTCACAGCTTGCCCTCCGGACGACCGGTTTCAGACTGGGAAGAAACGGACGGTCGACCGAGGAACGTCTCACCTGCCCCGCGGGCCAGGATACGCCGGACCTGTTCCGGGTCGCTGACTCGCCCCAGCGGCACTAGATCGGTGGCGGTCGTCCCGATGATCAGGACGTCTCCCGCCACGGCCACCAGCGCCACGTTCTTGCGGGGTCCCAGGTAGCCGGTCCCGACCACACGGACGAGGGGCGTCTCAGCCAACGCCAGCGCGCGCCCCCCCATCACACGACGCGCCACCGCCGCCAGCGCCATCATCAGCCCGACCACCACGGCCAACGCGGAGACCATCCTGATCAAGCTGTCCCAGAATTCCATTGGTGTCACCGAGAGAGAGAGGTACGAGGCCATGGGAGAACGTCCATCCCATGACCCATGGCCCAGGGCCTCTCGCCCCATAGCCTTCTTTACGTGAGCTGCTGAATGCGTTCCGTCGGGCTGATGACGTCCGTCAACCTGATGCCGAACTTTTCGTTCACCACGACGACTTCCCCTCGCGCCACCAACTTGTTGTTGACCATCACTTCCATCGGCTCCCCGGCCAGCTTCTCCAACTCGACGACGGACCCCTGCCCCAGCTGAAGTAGCTCGCGGATCAAGAGCCGTGTGGTCCCAAGCTGCACCGACACCTGCATCGGAATATCGAGAATAAACTCCAGGTTGTTGGCATTGGGCGTGATCGGTCCGCCCTTTTTGTCGCCCACGGAAGGGAAGGTCGCCGGTTTCAGATCGGCTGCCATGACGTCCCCTTTGAGTTGCGAAGATTCGAGATCGCTCATACGCTCCTCCGTCTCACACCTTGTTTTTCAAGACAGCACGCGGGTCACCCGAATCGCCTGGGCGCCCCGCTGCACCACCGCACTGCCTTGAAACTTGAGCAGCCCCTCCACAAAACAGTCAATCGGGTCGTTGCTACCCTGATCCAAGACCAGCACATCGCCCGGCGCGAAGTTCAGGACGTCCCGAACCCGTACCTTGGCCGTCCCCAAGCGGACCATCGCATTGACCGAACAGTCTTGCAGCTGTTCCTTGAAGCGATTCGACCACGGCAGGTCCTGCTCCAAGTGGTCGGAGATGAATCCGGAATAGAGCTTCTCCTTGATCGGCTCCAACATCGAATAGGGATACACCACGAACAATTCCCGGGCATTTTCTTCGATCTGTACCTGGAACTTGACCGCGATCACGAGTTCCGACACCGACACGACCATAGCAAACTGCGGATTGCTCTCCGAACGGACGTGCTGCATGTTGACCACGTGCACCGGCTCCCAGGCCTTGGAGAGGCCCGCAAAGGCCAGGTTGACGATGGTCTTGATGATTCGTTGCTGGATGAGCGTGAAATCGCGCCCTTCCGGTTTGACATGCGTCTGGCTCTTCCCTCCGAAGAAGTAATCCACCAGCAAGTACACCAGCATGGCGTCCATCACGAACAGGCCGTGTCCACGGAGGTCTTCAATGTGGAAAATGTTCAGGGAAGACGGCA